>JAYUUX010000630.1:0-2661 GCA_043754645.1 Verrucomicrobiales bacterium
CATTCGGAGCGCGGCCCTCCGGGCCGCAGCGCGTCCGAACCCGCGCTCAACTTACGAACCTTCCATCACCACCGCTCCGTCCAAACCGCTGCGGCCTGGAAGGCCGCGCTCCCCGCCCTACTTCGCCGTCGCCTTCTCCAGCAGTTGCGCGATCACCTTGTCGATGGTCACGCCGTCGGCTTCGGCGCGGTAGTTGAGCAGGATGCGGTGGCGCAGGACTGGAGTGGCAAGGGCGCGGATGTCCTCCTCGGTCACATGGGCGCGGCCGTTGAGGAGCGCGCGGGCCTTGGCTCCGAGGATGAGGAACTGCGCGGCGCGGGTGCCGGCGCCCCAGCTCACATAGTTGGTGACGAACTCCGGCGCATCCGCCTGCTTGGGGCGAGATGACGCGGCGAGTTTCACGGCGAACTTCACGAGGTCTTCGCTGACGGGCACCTGCCGGATCAGGCTGTGAAATCGGAGGACGTCGTCGGCGTCGAAGAGCGGCTTGATCGGCTCCGGAGGTATGCCGGTTGTCGCCTGGACGACGCGGACTTCGTCGGCTTCAGGCAGGTAGTTCACCATGACGTTGAACATGAACCGGTCGAGCTGGGCTTCGGGCAGAGGATAGGTGCCCTCCATTTCGATCGGGTTCTGCGTGGCGAGGACGAAGAACGGTTCCGGCAACGCGTGGCGGACGCCCGAGGCGGTCACCTGGTGCTCCTGCATGGCTTCGAGCAAGGCAGCCTGCGTCTTCGGCGGCGTGCGGTTGATCTCGTCGGCGAGGAGCATGTTCGCGAAGACGGGCCCGGGGACGAAGGTCATGCGGCGGCCTTCGCCGGTGTCCTGCAGGATCTCGGTGCCGGTGATGTCGGCCGGCATGAGGTCGGGCGTGAACTGCACGCGGCGGAACTTCAGGTGGAAGATCTGGGCGATGGATTTGACGAGGAGCGTCTTGGCCAGGCCGGGCGCGCCGGTGATGAGGCAATGGCCACCGGCGAAAAGGGCGATGAGGATCTCGTCGATGACGTCCTTCTGGCCGACGATGGCCTTGGAGAGCTCGCGGCTGATGGCCTCCCGGCTGCCGGCCAGCTTTTCAACAAGTTCCTGTTCGGGTGAAACGACGTGGGGTAGGGCGGGAGGTTGCATGAATTGGGTTGGGGAAGTCTTAGTGCGACATCATGTAGAGGACAATGTTCACCGCGAGCGGGTAGTTCTTCTTCGATGAGAATTCGCGGAAGAAGTATTCGTTGAAGCCTTCGCGTTCCCAGCCGTCGCCGTTGTCGGTGTTGTGGCAGGCGAGGAGCATGAGCCGGCCCTTGTCGTCGTAGAGCCCGCGGAAGTGGACCTCGCGCGCGTCGGACCGTTCCCAGGTGACGCCGTCATATTCGCTCTGCATCCCAAGGCCCACGTTGGGGGTCTGGAGTTTGTCCCGGTTCAGTTTGAAGACGCCGTTGAAGATCGGGTGGTCGGCCGGAAGGTCCACGAAACTGCGCTCCGGGAACGCCTTCTTGATCTGTGCTTCCAGATTGTCCCAGTCGCGCTCTCCCCAGAAATCGTCGCACATGAGGAAACCGCCGTTGAGGAGATGTTTCCGGAGGCCTTCGGCCTCGGGGTCGCTCAGATACAGCCCGCCCGGCTCGACGATGTAGATGAACGGTTGCTGGTAGAGCTTGGGATCGGTCAGCCGCATCACCTTGCCCTGCGGATCGTCGTTCACCTTCATCGAGGTGATCTGCTGCAGGCGGTAGAGGAGGTTGATGTCGGCATCGGAATAGTCCGTCGCCCAGCCGCCGCGGCCGCCCCAGCCCCCGGAGTCGTATTCGATGCGGGCGAAGGTGAAGACGTCGTGCTTGAAGGCGTCGGGGTTTTTCCACGTCGGAGCGCTGCTGTTGCTCTCTCCGCCGTAGCCGCGCCTTGAACCTCGTCGTCCACCAAACTGGGCGTAGGCCACTGTTCCCACCAGCAACACTGCCAACAATCCGATCCAGACCCCAGTGCGGCGCCGGCGTGAAAGCATTCCTGGATCGGCGACGCGCGGTTTTGTCTCCGTGCTTTTCCTTTCGTCCAGTTGTTCGCCGGCGTTCATGGCTTGCTCAGTGGGTCATCACGTAGAAGACGATGTTGATGGCGAGGGGATAGTTCTTCTTCTCGGAGAATTCGCGAAAGAAGAATTCATACATGCCCTCGCGTTCCCAACCGTCGCCGTTGTCGGTGTTGTGGCAGGCCAGGACGATGAGCCGCCCCTTGTCGTCGTAGAGTCCGCGGAAGTGGACCTCCTTGGCATCGGGCTTTTCCCACGTCACTCCGTTGTATTGGCTGTTCTGGCCGACGAGGAAGTTGGGGGTCTGGAGCTTGGCCTTATCGAGCTTGAAGATCCCGTTGAAGATCGCGTGGTCGGCGGGCAGGTCGACGAATTCCTTGTCCGGGAAGATCCGGCGCATCTCCTCGGCCATGTTCGCCCATTCCGCTTCGCCCCAGAAATCGTCGAACATGAGGAAGCCACCGTTCTCCAGGTATCTCTTGACGATCGGAACCTCGTCCTCCTCGAAGACCAGGTCGCCGGGCTCGGTCATGAAGATGAAGGGATAGCGGGCCAGTTCGGGATCGGTCAGTTCCAGGATCGTGCTGTCGCGGTCCGCCTTGAGCGAGGTGAGCTGCTGGAGGCGGAAGGCCAGATTG
>JAYUUX010000631.1:0-5013 GCA_043754645.1 Verrucomicrobiales bacterium
ATCTACCGACGTGACGTTCACCGGACTGAACTGGCTCCACTCTCCCAGCTGGACGGTGACGCTTTATGACTGTCGCCGGGTGCGCTTCGACGGCCTCTCCATCCAGACGAGTCTGACGGAAGGGGTCTGGGCGGACGGCATCGATCTGGACGGCTGCAGGGATGTCGTGATCAAGGACTGCACGATCGAGACCGGCGACGACTGCATCATCTTCATCTCGACCGACGTCTGGGGACCGGCGCGCCGCAGCGAGAACATCACCGTCACCGGTTGCCGCCTTTCATCGGCCTCGGCCGGGGTGAAGTTCAGCGAGGGCAACAAGGCCGGCATCCGCAATGTGCGGGTCAGCGACTGCGTGCTCACGAACGTCAACCGGGGCTTCGTCTTCTACAGCACCACCAAGGGCGGCGACATCAGCGACGTCGTGCTTTCCCGGCTGACCATCCACTGCAACCGCTTCGACTGGTTCTGGGCCGGCGACGGCCAGCCGTTTCATTTCCGCGTCAGCCGCATCAGTGAAATGAACCAGCAACCGGCGAAGCCGGGGGAGAAGCCGCCGGGGACGATCCGCGACATCACCATCCGCGACGTGACCGCGCACGGGAAGGGGACCTCACGCATCCACGGCCATGCCGAGAGCCGGTTGGACGGGCTGAAGATCGAGAACGTGAAGCTGTTCCTCGCCGCCGACCCCGCCGCCCCGTTCGACTACGCCGACCACGCCCTCGAGATCCGTCGCGCGGGCAATCTCAGGGTGAAAGGACTCGAGGTGGACTGGAAAACGCCGGCCCTGCCGGCGTGGCGGAGTGCGCTCGTCCTCGAGGACGTCGTCGGCCTCGGACTCGACGGCTTCGTCGGGCGCGGGGCGCCCAACGGCATCTCCCCCGCGCTCGTGCTGAGCAATGTCGTCGGGGCCGTAGTCCGCCGTGCGCGCGCCTTGGAAGGCACCGGCACCTTCCTGCAGGCGACGGGTCCGGACTCCCGCGGGCTCCGGATCGAGCAGGGCGATTTCCGAGCCGCGCAGGTGCCCTGGCAGCTCGACGGCAGTCATCCCGCCGCAGGGATCCGGGTGCGGAACAACCTGCTTCCCTCCGGTCGGCGGTGACCGCGAAAGGCGTGGGGAGGGACGACGACGGCGGGCCGGCGAAGCGCTAACCGAGGGCGTCCTGCAGGACGGCCCGAAGCGCGCCGACCGTGAACGGCTTCTGCAGGAAGTTGGCCAGACCCTTCCCGTTGAACCGCACCAACGCCTCCTGGGAGTTGAAGCCGCTCATCAGCACCACCCGCACGTCGGGCCGGAGCCGGCGGAGTTCGGTGAAAGTCTGTTCGCCGTCCATGTGGGGCATCGTCAGGTCGAGCAGAACGAGCGCGAAACGCCGGGGATCCTTGCGGAAGATCTCGACCGCTTCGCGGCCATCCGCGGCGAGCACGGGTTCAAGCCCGATCATGCGCATCATCCGCGCCATCGTGTTGCGCATCGTCTCCTCGTCGTCGACGACGAGCACGGTGCCCTCACCGCGCCATGAAGGAGCGGCCGCCGGGGCCGGGGTTTCGATTTCACCGGCGCCGGCCACCGCCGGGAAGAGGAGCTTGAAGGTCGTCCCGCGGCCGACCTCGGAATAGACCTTCAGCGCGCCCTTGTGGCCGCGCACGATGCCCAGGACCGCGGCCAGCCCAAGACCGCGGCCGGTGAACTTGGTGGTGAAGAACGGGTCGAAGATCCTCGCCTTCGTTTCGGCGCTCATGCCCGCGCCGCTGTCGGAGACCTCGAGGTAGACGTAGTCCCCGGCCGGAAGGTCCGGATCCATGAGCGTGCCTTGGAGGTAGTCGCGATCGACCCGGGTCAGGCCGGTGGAGAGGCTGATCACGCCGCTCTTGTCGCCGATCGCCTCGGACGCGTTGATCACCAGGTTCATGATCACCTGCCGGATCTGCGTCGCGTCGACCTCGACCGCGGGGAGGCCTTTCTCGAGCCGATACCGGAGCACCGCCTTCTTGCTGATCGAGATCTGCAGCATCTGCGCCGTCTGCTCGACGAGTTGCCCGAGATCGAGCGTCTGCACGATGAAGCGCCCACGCCCCGAGTAGGCCAGCATCTGCTTGCAAAGGTCCCCGGCGCGCATCGAGGCCTCGGTAATCTGGTCCAGGCAATCCTGGGAGGGAGAACCCGGCGGCAACTCGGACTGGGCGATGCTCGCGTTGCCGAGGATGGTGGTCAGCAGGTTGTTGAAATCGTGCGCGATGCCGCCGGCCAGCACCCCGAGGCTCTCGAGCTTCTGTGTCTCCTGCACCTTGCGGTCGAGCTGCTCGCGCTCGAACTTCGCCCGGCGTGCGGCGGTGATGTCCTGGATGAAGCCGTCGATCGCCACCAGGGCGCCATCGGCCGAATAGACGCCGGAGGCCCGTTCCGATACCCAGCGCTCCCGGCCGTCGCGGTCGATGATGCGATACTCGTGCTGGCAGGGGGTGCGCGTTTCGAGCTCGGCCTCGCACCTGGCCCAGAGCCACTCGCGGTCATCCGGATGGACGATGTCGGCGTAGGCGATTTCCCGGCTGTTCTCGAGTTCGTCGCGACGGTAGCTGGTGACGGCTTCGGATCCCTCGCTCACGTAGGCCATCGTCCAACCGGGGTCGTTCAGGCAGCGGTAGGCCATGCCGGGCAGGTTGCCGACCAGGGTCTGCAGGCGGGTCTGGCTTTCCTCCAGCGAGCGCAGCAATCGAGCGCGCTCCTGCTCCGCACGCCTGCGCTCCGTGATGTCCACATTCGTTCCGACATATCCAATCACCCTGCCATCCGCGGCAAGGATGGGCGCGGTCGTTCCGTAGACCCAGGTCACGCGGCCCGCTCGATCATCGAACCGATACTCGAATCCCCAGGTCCCCACGCTCTCCACCGATCTCTTCCATCGTTCGGCGATGGAGGGCCGATCTTCCGCGTGCAGGGCCCTCAGCCAGCCCTGGCCAGCCGCTTCCGCCGGCGTCATGCCCGCCGCCTCGCACCACCGTCGGTTCACATAGATGCAGTCCCCATTCGAATCGGTGAGGTAGATGAGGACCGGGGCGCTCTCCGTCAGCGTGCGGAACTGCGCCTCGCTCTGTCGCAGCGCCGCGTCGGCTCGCCTGCGTTCGGTGATGTCTTTCACGGTCGCGCAGTAGCTGCGCACGGAGCCGTCCTGATTCCTGACCGCCGACGGGCTGACGATGGCCGGAAAGCGCTCGCCGTTCCTGCGCATGAAGGTCAGTTCGAAATCGGCAAACCTGCCTTCCATCGTCTCGCTGAGCGCGGCCTGGATCCGATCAAGTTCCTCCGGCGGCCAGTAGGGATAGGGCGGCCGGGCGCCGATGAGCGCCTGGCGGGAAAATCCGGTCATTCTGCAAAAGGCCGGGTTGACGTCGGACTGCACGCCGTCCGCGTCCAGCACCGAAAAACCGTCCTGCATGGAACCGATCAAACTCCTGGTGAACTCGGCCGCCGCGTGGAGCGCCTCGTCGGCCCTCTTCCGTTCGGTGATGTCCACCATGATGCCACGAAGAAGGAGCGGAGCGCCCTTCTCGCCAAGCACCGTGACGATGTCCCGCAGCCAGACCACCCTGCCGTCGGCCGCGAGCATGCGGTATTCGAAATCGTGATCGCGCCCCTGCCGTGTGCAGGTCACGCAATACTCGGTGGCGGCGGCCCGGTCGTCGGGATGGATGTGGGCCGCCCAGAAGCCGGGCTCCTTCCACATATGAACCGGGTAGCCCAGCAACCGCTCGGCCTGCTCGCTGACGAAACTAAACTCGAACGTCTGCGCGTCGGCTTCCCACACGATGCCCTCGACGGAGCTGACGAGCTGTTCAAAGCGCTGCCGGGCCTTCTGGGCGTCCTCCTCGGCCAGTTTTTTTTCCGTTATGTCGTAGACGAGCGCGAAGAACCCGCCGACCGCTCCGTCTTCACCTCGGCGAGGCACATACTGCACGTCCAACCAACGGGATTTCCCGTCAGGACCCGTCGGGCGGAACTCGTAACGGACGTTCTTCCCCGCGAGGGCCGCACGGACATGGGGCTGGATCTCCGCATAGACCGCGGCCGGCTGCACGTCGCGGAGCCGCCGGCCCACGAGCAGTGCGGCGGGCAAGCCGAAGTATTCCTCGTAGAGCCGGTTCACCAGCCGGTAGCGCTCGTCCACGTCGACAAAGGAGATGTAGGCCGGGACGGAGTTGATGAGCAGCTGCAGCGTGGAGAGGCTGCGCTCCAACTCCGCGGCCGCCTTGCGCCGCTCCGTGACATCCCGAGTGATTCCGAGGACGCCGATGATCTCGCGTCGCCCGTCGCGATAGGGCACCGCGTGGGTTTCCATCCAGCGCCGCGAACCCTTCAGGCCCACGATGGCGAACTCGCACCGGCCGCTCCCGCCCTGCATCACCCGCCGGTGCATCTCGGCGAAGGCGGCCTGATCCTCCGGCACGATGAGGTCGCTCACCGGACAGTCGCGCACCTCGTCCAGCGACCCCGCTTCGATCATGGCCAGTCCGGCCGGGTTCATCTCGAGCAGCCGGCCCTCGGGCGAGAGGAGCTTCACGCACTCCGGTTCCAGCTCGATGATCAGGCGCAGGTGCTCCTCGCTTTGGCGAAGGGCGAGCTCGGCCCGCCTGCGCTGGGTGATATCGCGCTGGATGCCCAGAAAGCCGGTCATCGCTCCGCCATCGTCGCGCACGGGCGAGATGAGAAGCGCGTTCCAGAAGGTCGAGCCGTCCTTGCGGTAGTTGAGGATTTCGCCTTCGAAGAACCCCTCCCCGTGCAGCGCCGCCTTCAAGCTGTCCCCTACGGCCGGGTCGGTCTCCGGACCTTGCAGCAGGGCGCAGCTTCTCCCAAGCAATTCGGCTTCCGTGTAGCCGGTGAGCCGGGTGAAGCCCTGGTTCGCATACGTGATGCGCCGGTCCAGCCCGGCGAGGAGCACCCCAAGCGAGACATCGGTCAGAGCCTGCTCGAAAAGCCTTTGGACACCCACGCTCTGCCGTCGCGCCGTGTTC
>JAYUUX010000632.1:0-3304 GCA_043754645.1 Verrucomicrobiales bacterium
GCCACCTTACCGCGAGTGCCCCGAGGCTCCGGGTCCTGCTGATGACCGGCAGCCATCTCAATGAATTCCAACTCCTCCGCCCCGAGGTCCATCTGGTCCTGCCGAAGCCTTTCACGCGCGAGATGCTCCTGGCGGGGGCGGCGACGCTCGTAGGTTTGCATGATTACCCGAAGCGACCCATCGACGATGCGTGGTCTTTTGCCCGAGCCGAATAGGAACCCGGCAGCGCAAATCCAATTCACAGCCCGTGCGGGCTGGCGGCGGTTCCGGAGGTGAAACCTGTGTGTCCTCCGGAGCCGCCGTAGTTTTTCCGGGACATCAGGCTTGCCGTCGGAGGCGAATTGAATCAGGAGCAGAGGAATCCTTTTCCCACCGCCACCATGAACCACGATTCCTCACCCAATCGCCCCGGTGTTTCGCGTCGCTCCTTCCTCTCCTCGGCCGCGATCGCCGGTATCGCCGGTATCGCCGGTCCCGCGATCTTGTCGTCGCGCGGCTTGGCGGCCACCACCAGCGACACCATCCGCATCGGCCTTGTCGGCTGCGGCGGTCGCGGCTCCGGCGCTGCCGGCAACGCCTTGACCGCCGACCCCAAGGCGGTGCTTGTCGCGATGGGCGACGCCTTTCCCGAGCCTGTGCCGCGCGCCGCGAAGGCTCTTCAGACGCAATTCAAGGACCGCATCCAGGTCACTCCCGAGAAGCAGTTCGTCGGACTTGACGCTTACCAGAAGGTCATCAATTCAGGTGTCGATGTCGTGCTCCTCGCGTCGCCCCCTGGATTCCGCCCCGCGCACCTGCGCGCGGCGGTCGAAGCGGGCAAACACGTCTTCTGTGAGAAACCCATGGCCACCGATGCCGCCGGTGTGCGCTCCGTCATGGAGTCCGTCAAGATAGCGAAGTCCAAGAACCGCTGCATCGTGGCAGGCTTCTGCTGGCGTTACGACCGGCCGCGAGTCGAGTTCTACAAACGCATCCTCGATGGAGCCATCGGCGACATCCGCGCCGTCCACGCCACCTACTACACCGGTCCGGTGAAGCCGATGCCCACCCCTGACAAACGTCCCGCCGGCATGGGCGACCTCGAATGGCAGACGCGCAACTGGTATAACTTCGTCTGGCTTTCCGGCGACGGCTACGTCGAGCAGGCCATCCACAGCGTGGACAAGGTCGCGTGGGTCATGCGCGACGTTCCGCCGCTCTGGGCCGTCGGCAATGGCGGCCGGATGATCCCGAACAACGAGGGCAACATCTTCGACCACATGGATGTGACCTACGAATACGCCGGCGGCGTGAAGGCCTTCCTCGGCCAACGCCAGATCACCGGCTGCTTCAGCGAGAACAGCGACTACATCTGGGGCTCCAAGGCCCAGGGCATCATCGATGGTCGCGGGCCCATGATCCTCGGCGACTCCCCGTGGCGTTACAGCGGCGAGGGCGGCAACATGTATGACCTCGAACACGTCGCCCTCTTCCAGGCCATCCGCGCCGGGCGCGTCATCAACGACGGCGACCGCATGGCCACCAGCACGCTCATGGGCATCATGGGCCGCATGGCCGCCTACACCGGTCAGAAGGTCACCTGGGAACAGGCCCTCAACGCCAACGACAACCTCGTGCCCGCGGAACTCTCCTGGGACATGAAGCTCCCCGTCGCGCCGATGGCGATGCCGGGGCGGACGAAGATCGGCTGAGCAGCAGACGGATCTTGAAATACAGGCGTTCCGATTTGAGCAAAGTCGCTGGGACTAATGCTGAGCTTCATCAAGAACCTGTTCGCAACCAAAGTTGAGCTGGCCGAATTCAACCCGGGGTATGCGTTTCGAATCGAAGGCGTGAGCGTGAATTGGCTAGCCGACTGCGTTGGCCATCTTCCAAGCGTTGCTTTCACAAAAGACGACGCTTCTTTTGGTCATCAGAGGACGAGGGCGCAGAGTTTGTCTTCCAAGGCCATACTTTTGAAATCGAGACCGACGGATGGGATGGAGCTCTTTGGATTGTTGCTCAAAAAGGTCCCCAGCCGGAATTGATGAAGGAGCTGAAGAGTCAGGTTGAGAGAAACTTGGTTTCGCCAGGGAACTCGATTCGCACTAACCGCAGTTAAGGGTTCAGCTCCTTCAACCGGCCGCCGTCGCCGAATCCCTACTTCTAGGCCCGTAGGGCCGTCCTGTTTATAGGAAACGTCACCAGACTTGTTCTCCCAAGCTCCGTAGGAGCGCCCTGACGAGGCCGCTCCTACGGAGCTTGATCCGATCGTTGGGACCACGGGCTATAAACAGGCGGCGCCTCTGGAGCCAGACACGGGAGCCGCGAGCTCTTCCAGCCGCTGGGTAGTCTCGTGGCGCCGCCGTTGTATGGGATAAGCTCTTTGGCCTTCGTCATTCCCCGCCTACGCGGGATTCAGCTCCTTCAACCGGATGCAGCTCGCCGAGTGCTTTCCGCCGTCCAAAGAATCGAACTGCGGCACCGCCGCTTTGCAGGCGTCGATGGCGAAGGGGCAGCGCGGATGGAAGGTGCAGCCGCTCGGCGGATTCATCGGCGACGGCGGATCGCCGGGCAGGATGATGCGTTGGCGGGCGCGCTCCTTCTCGGGATCGGGCAGATGCACCGCGCTGACGAGCGCCTTGGTGTAGGGATGCAACGGACGATCGAAAACCTCGGCGGCTTCGCCCAGTTCCACGATGCGGCCGAGATACATCACGGCGATCCGGTCGGAGATGTGTTTCACCACCGAAAGATCGTGCGAGATGAAGATCAGCGTCAGGCCCAGCTCGCGGGAGAGTTTGTAGAGCAGGTTGATGATCTGGGCCTGGATGGAGACGTCGAGGGCCGAGACGGGTTCGTCGGCCACGATGAGCTTGGGCTCGACCGCAAGCGCGCGGGCGATGGCGATGCGCTGACGTTGGCCGCCGGAGAACTCGTGCGGATACTTTTTGATGAAGCGCGGAGCCAGGCCGACTTTCTGCATCAGGCGGCTGACGGCTTCCGGCATGGCGGACTCGGCGATGGCTTTGTGAGTCCGGATCGCCTCGGCCAACGTGTCGTAGACCGTCATGCGCGGGTTCAACGTCGCGTAAGGGTCTTGGAAGATCATCTGGAAGTCCGACCGCGCAACACGCAGCGGCCGGCCCTTGAGCGCGGACAGGTTCTTGCCCGCGAGAACGACGGTGCCTTCCGAAGCGGGGATGAGCTGGAGGATGGTTCGGCCGAGCGTGGACTTGCCGCAGCCGGATTCGCCGACGAGACCGAGGATCTCGCCCTGACGAAGCGTGAGGCTCACGCCATCCACAGCCTTCACCACGCCGAC
>JAYUUX010000633.1:0-2485 GCA_043754645.1 Verrucomicrobiales bacterium
CAGGCGCTGCTCAGCTCCGCTCTGGCCGAAGGCATCGTCTTCTTCGCGATCTTCCTCGTGAAGTAAGCCTCCATTTCCCGGTGCCGGGCAACCGGCGCCGGGTTCCTTTCCTTTACGATAGATTTTTACTTTATGGATTCCTTGTTTCTGATCGCCGCCGCCGCTCCCGCCGAGGGGGCTGGCATCGTGGAGGGCATTGTCAAAACGTTCGGCTGGAACGCCCAGCTGTTCGTCTCCCAGTTGATCAGTTTCGTCATCGTCGCGTTCCTTCTCCAGAAATTCGCCTTCAAGCCGATCCTGCAGATGCTGGATGAGCGCAAGAAACGGATCGAGGAGAGTCTGGTCAACGCCGAGAAGATCAAGGCCGAGCTCGCGCAGGCGGAATCCACCCGCAAGCAGCTCATCTCCGACGCCTCAACCCAGGCCAACAAGATCATCGAAGAAGCCCGCGCCGCCGCCGCCAAGATTTCGGAACAGGAAGGCCAGCGCGCCGTCGCTGCCGCCGCCGACATCATCGCGAAGGCGAAGCAGTCCAACGACGCCGAGCTGGTCCGCATGAAGTCCGAACTCCGCAAGGAAGTCACCCGGCTCGTGGTCGAGGTCAGCACCAAGGTCACCGGCGGGATCCTTTCCGTCGACCAGAAGCAGCGCCTCGCGGACGACGCCAACAAGCAGCTCGCGAACAACTGAGCTCCGGAACCTGAGCCCCGATGAAGATCTCCAAACAATCCCGCCGTGACGCCAAGACGCTCTTCAGCGCCTGCCGTGTCAATGGAGTGCTGGATGAAGGTCGCGTCCGGCTGGCCGTCACGCAGGTCATCGAGAAGCAGCCCCGTGGCCATTTCGGCACACTTCACCAGTTCAAGCGTCTCGTTAAACTGGACCTCGACCGCCGTTCCGCCCGTGTGGAGAACGCCGTCGAGACTACCCCGACGCAGGTCGAGGCCATCAAGGCCAACCTGGAACGCCAGTATGGCTCCGGTCTTAACATCTCCTTTTGGGTAAATCCCGCCCTGATCGGCGGGCTCCGCATCAAGGTTGGCAGCGACATCTACGACGGCTCGGTGGCCGGACGACTTGCGGAAATCAACAACAGCCTTTAACCCGCTAAACCGGGCGACCCCTCCAGAACTTTCAACTCCCTACTGATTCGATGAGCAACCTCCTTCAGGAAATCGAAGCCCAGATCGCCGGCGTCAAGACGTCGGTCAACAAGCAGAACGTGGGCATCGTCCGCGAAACCTCCGACGGCGTGGCCAAGATCGAGGGCCTGACCGACGCGATGCTCAACGAGATGCTCGACTTCGGCAATGGAGTCATCGGCCTCGCGTTGAACCTCGAAGAGACCGAGGTCGGCGCCATCATCCTCGGTGATTACCTGGGTGTGCGCGAAGGCACCGAGGTCCGCACCACCGGCAAGCTTCTTTCCGTGCCCGTCGGCAAGGGCCTGCTCGGCCGCGTTGTCAACACCCTCGGCCAGCCGGTCGACGGCAAGGGCGACATCGCCGCCACCGAGTTCTATCCCGTCGAGAAGATCGCCCCCGGCATCGTAAAGCGTAAGTCCGTCAGCCAGCCGCTCCAGACCGGCATCATGGCGATCGACGCGATGATCCCCATCGGCCGCGGCCAGCGCGAGCTGATCATCGGCGACCGTTCCACCGGAAAGACCACGATCGGCGTGGACGCGATGATCAACCAGGCCCGCAACAACAAGGCCGGCCGCGCATCGGGCGACAAGAATTTCCGCCCCGTCTACAACATCTACGTGGCCGTCGGCCAGAAGCAGTCGAACATCGCCCGCGTCGTCGCCGAGTTGGAGAAGGCCGGAGCGTTGGAAGACACGATCGTCGTCGCCGCCGCCGCCGCCGACTCCGCCGCGAACCAGTATCTCGCTCCCTTCGCCGGTGCCGCGATGGGTGAATGGTTCATGGATAACGGCATGGATGCGTTGATCATCTTCGATGATCTCTCCAAGCAGGCCGTCGCCTACCGCCAGGTTTCCCTCGTCCTCAAGCGTCCGTCCGGCCGTGAAGCGTATCCCGGCGACGTGTTCTACCTGCACAGCCGTCTGCTCGAGCGCAGCGCGCGTGTCAGCGAGAAGTATGGCAACGGATCCCTCACCGCGCTCCCGATCATCGAGACGCAGGCGGGCGACGTTTCGGCCTACATCCCGACGAACGTCATCTCGATCACGGACGGCCAGATCTACCTCGAAACCGACCTGTTCTATCAGGGCGTTCGTCCTGCGATCTCCGTCGGTCTCTCGGTCTCCCGCGTCGGTTCCGCCGCGCAGATCAAGGCCATGAAGCAGGTCGCCGGCAAGATCAAGCTGGACCTCGCCCAGTATCGCGAACTCGCGGCCTTCGCCCAATTCGGCTCCGATCTCGATGCCAAGACGCAGGCCACGCTGGAGCGCGGCAAACGCATCGTCGAACTCTTCAAGCAGAGCCAATACAACCCGATGCCGGTCGAGATCCAGTGCTCC
>JAYUUX010000634.1:0-1918 GCA_043754645.1 Verrucomicrobiales bacterium
CCCGACTACTCGAGCCAAAGCACGGCCCACGGCCGCCGTGCGGACCGCCTGAACGGCGCGGCCAAGGCCAGCGACCTCATCGGACTCGTCGTCAAAAACTACAAGGGCGAGAAGCTCGGACGCGTCGAAGAACTTGCGATCGACCTGGAATCCGGGCGCATCGCCCAAGTGATCATGTCCACCGGAGGGTTCATCGGCATCGGCGAGACCCTGCTGGCCCTTCCACCCTCGGCCCTTCACTACGACGCCGACAAAAAGGTCGTCCATCTGGACAGCACTGCGGACAAGTTGAAGGGAGCTCCCAAGTTTGAAACGGCGAAGTGGGCCGACAACTCCAGCTCGGACAACCTGTCGCGCGTCTATCGTTATCATGGCGAAGACACGTCCCTTAACTTCATCCACAAGGGGGACGACGTCCGGACCGGAGGCCAAAACTATGACTCGACCCGCAACAACGATTCGACCCGCAACAACGACCTGACCCGCAACAGCGATTCGACCCGCAACAACGACCTGACCCGCAACAGCGATTCGACCCGTAACAACGATTCGACCCGTAACAACGATTCGACCCGTAACAACGATTCGACCCGCAACAACGACGCGACCCGCAACAACGACGCGACCCGTAACAACGATTCGACCCGTAACAACAACCTGACCCGTAACAACGATTCCACCCGCAACTCGGATTCGACATACAATCAGGACCGGGTCTGGGGCACAAACCGGATGGCCGGAATGGCTGGGTCCATGATTCCTGAATCCCGTCTGGCCCACGTCCAGAAGGCCAGCGATCTGATCGGGAAGTCCGTGAAGAACCTCCAGGACGAGAAGTTGGGCAAGGTGGAGAACCTCCTGGTCGACCTGTCCTCCGGGCGGGTCGTCGCCGTGGTCATTTCATCGGGCGGCTTCATCGGCATCGGCGATGAACTCAGCGCCGTCCCGCCCAACGCGCTCCGGTTCTCGTCGGACCGCGCCGCGCTCCAGTTGGACGCATCGAAGGAGATGCTGGCCGCATCCCCGCATTTCAAGGCCAACGAGTGGCCCGACTTCAGCCAGCCCGGCAATGCCGCCGGAATCTATCGCGCCTACAAGGTCGAACCCTACTTCACGACCAACACGACGACGGACGCGGACAATACCAAGCGCAACGTCCGCGACCGGGACAGCCGGACCCTCACGCCGCTCGACCAGGGCAACAGCAAGACGGACGTCGACACCACCGCGCAGATCCGGAAGGACATCATCGCCGGGAAGAACATGTCGGTGAACGCCCGGAACGTGAAGATCATCACCAACCAGGGCCGCGTCACCCTCCGGGGCCCCGTCAATTCGGCGGAGGAGAAACGTCTCATCGCCGAGATCGCCGGCAACGTCGCCCTCGTCGACAACGTCGACAACCAGCTCGACGTGAAGTGAGCCGTCGCGCCGCTCCATCCATTCCTCAACTCGGTCCAACCCAAGAAAACAATACTCCCATGTCAAAGAAATCAGTCTTCAGCATCGCCACGTCCCGCAGCCAGGCGGACCAGATCATCGACCGCCTCAAGGCGGCGGACTTCTCCAACAACGACATCTCCGTGCTCTTCCCCGACAAGGAGACGACGCGCGATTTCGCCCATGAGAAGAACACCAAGGCGCCCGAAGGCGCCGTCACGGGCGCAAGCACCGGAGGCGTCATCGGCGGCGCCCTCGGCTGGATCGCCGGCATCGGCGCCCTCGCCATTCCCGGTGTCGGCCCGTTCATCGCGGCCGGCCCCATCATCGCCGCGTTGAGCGGAGCGGCGGTCGGTGCGGCCGTCGGCGGCATCGCCGGCGGGCTCATCGGCCTCGGCATCCCGGAGATCGAAGCCAAGCGCTACGAAGGCAAGGTCAAGGCGGGCAACATCCTCATCTCGGTCCACACCGAGAACTC
>JAYUUX010000635.1:0-10018 GCA_043754645.1 Verrucomicrobiales bacterium
ATTCGAAGATCGCGAGCTTGTAGCTGCGGCTGACTTTGCCGCCGAACTCGATCCGGTAGACGCCGTCCGCCTGGAGGTCGCGGATGGTTCCGCCGAAGACGGGATCGTTGAGACTGCGGCTGAGGGCGATCCGGTTGGTCTTTCCGCCCTGCTCCAAAACCATCGCGGCGTCCGCAGGAACGCGGCCGCTGAAGCGGGTCAGCACCACGAGGGACGATCCCTTCTCGACACGGGCGTCGCCGGGAGTGACTTCGTAGCCCTCCAGCATGAGCGCGACTGAACTGCCACCGGGAAGGGAGCCATTTGAATAGAGCAGCCACGTCATCGCGGCGGCGAAGACGAACGAAGCCAGTTGGCCGAAGCGAACTCCGGCAAGGCCGAAGCCTTCGACGGACCGGTTCCAATCACGCTCGCTGCAGGCGGCGACGGCTTCGCGAACCACCCGGGCCTGGAGGAACGAGTATTTGCCCGTGACGGGATCGGGTTGTTGCTCGACGGCGGTCGTCAGAAGCGACTTGAACTCGGGATCCAACGTTTCAAGGCGCCGGGCCACGTCCCGGTAGTCGGGTTGCCAGAACTCGCCCGAAAAACCCAGGAAGAGACCGCCGAGGACCCCGACAAGCAGGACGAAAGGAACGACGGCGGCAAAACTGATGCCCGTGGCCACCTGGAGCGCCATCGCGGCGAGCGCCACCGAACCCAGCACGAGCCACAAACGGATGAGCCGCCGGTGCAGGCGCTCGATCCGGAGGCGGCGCGCAACCGGTTCCAACTGCCGACGAAGTGTGGGTTCAATCATGACAAGGTGCTCCAAGGATGACGCCGGTCGTCGGGAGTTGGTTTCCAGCAAGTTCTCATGGCTGTCAGGCGGTCTTGGCTCCGAAGCTCAGCCGTCCGGCGAGCCACGTTTCGATGAGCACGAATCCCAGCGCGGCCAGGAGCACCCAGCGCCAGAGTTTTTGACGTCCTTCCAGTTCGTTCGCCGCCGTCATCAGGGTCGCAGCCGGATCCACTTTCGGAGCAGCCGCGAGAGTTGTGGGCACCAGTTTGACCGGCACGCCGAGGTTCGAGAGCGCATCCGCCGCCATCGGGGCCGTGCGCGATTCGTCGGGTGAAAGGTTCACGGCGAAGGCCAACGGTTCGGACAGCCCTTCGACACGGTAGAAGCCCGGCTCCGTCGCGCCGGCAAACAGCGGCGCACCGGCAGCCAGGGTCTCGCGTTTGCCATCAGGCCGCACCACGGCCAACGCGCCGGCCACGCCATTGGTCGGAAGCGGGACCGAATCTCCGACGAAGAACTGTCGGGCAAATGACTGCCGCGCTCGACCGTAATCAAGCAGGCCGGACAGCAGCGGAACGAACTTCGAGGACAAAGCCAACTGGCTGTCCGCCGGCATCCAAGTGGACGTCAGCACGAACAACGACGCTCGGCCGGCGGGAATTTCCATCAGCGCCGCATCGCCGGAATCGTAGGCCGCGACGACACGGGCACCGGGGATTCCGTTGGTCGAAAGCTGGCGCGCCTTCCAGAAGTGGATCCGGGTGAAGTCGCTGAAGCGTGGATCTGCGAACGGAGCGAACAGCGGATGCTGGAAATCGATCCGTCCAAACAGGCTGTAGTTGCTCGTCAGATCGGCCGCAGTCGGTGCGGTCCGCCCCAGCAGAGTTCCGATCGCTTCGGTTGAAGTGGAATCCGGCAAAGCCAACAGCACGGTGACCCCGGCCGCCAACGCCTGCTTCGCCCATGCCGCCTGGCCCGGGGTGAGCTTGGTGCTTCCGATGACCAAGGCGGCGTCCTTGAGATCGGCCGCCGTGAGCGGCACCGAAGTCGGACGGAGCAGCAGTTCGACTTTGCGCGTGCGGGTTTCGGGAAACGCGCGGCCAAGGTAGTAGGCGAGTCCCGCCGAATCCTTGGGATCATCGTTGCCGAGGAATAGCACACGGACCGTTTCCTGACGGCGCGTCTGGATGAAGAGCGAATCGTCGAAGGTCTGGTCATCGCCGGCCAACGACAGCCTCAAGCCATTCGTCGCCGTGAGCGAATTGGTTCCGGCGGCGAGCGTGATGACGCGGCTTTGCCCGGCCGGCACGTAGGCTTCCGCGCCCGGACCCGCGTCGTTCCGCTGGATGCGGAACTGATCGCGCTTGGCGTCGGCGGAATTATTGACGCGGACTTTGATGCTGCCGTCGGTCGTGCCGGAACCGGAGGCGAGTTCCGCCCCGAGTTGGAGCGCGGCGTTGCCCGGAGTGCGGGCGTTGACCTGTTCCAGCCGGACCTCGACTCCCTTCGGCCATTCGTAGCCCTGCAGGCCGTCGAGCTTCGCGCCTTCCTGGAAATCGCTGATGACCACGAGCCGCTTGCGGAGCTGGGCGTCGGCTTTTTCCTCGAGCAATTCCACCCCACGCATCATCGCGGAGCCGAGATGGGTCGGGAGCCACGAAGGAGTTTCCGATTCGATCAGGTTCACCGCCAAGTTGGCCCGCTCGGTCGAAGCGGATCCGGTCCAACGGGTGAAGTCGATGAGCACGCGCGGCTGCCGGTCGAATGCGACCAGCGCGACTTCGTCCGCAGCACCCGCGGCGCGGAGCACGACGGAAGCCCGCTGCTTCGCCTGGGACCAGAGATCTTCGCGCCGCAGGCTCGCGCTCGTATCGACCAGCACCACGGTGCGGATGCGTTCGGTCTTCTGCATAGGCGGCGTGATGGCCTGCTGGAGATAGGGCCGTGAGAAAGCGAACGCGACCAGCAGCAGCACGAGGCAACGCAGGAGAAGGAGAAGGAGATTCTCCAGCCGGCTGCGCTTGGTCATCTGCGGCGGCGTGGGCTGGAGGAACATCAACGAGCTGAACGGCGTCTTCTCGCGTTCCGTCCGCCGGATCAGATGAAGCAGGATCGGCAACGCAACCGCGGCGGCTCCGGCGAGAAAGAGTGGGGCGAGGAAGTTCATCAGCGGCGGGTCTTCACCGGCTTGCGGCCGCGGGCGAGGCGGTCGCGGAGGAATTCAAACAACGCGATGTCCAACGGCACATCCGTTGTCAGCACGTGGAAGGCGATGCCAAGCCGTTCACACAGGGACTTCGCGGCGGACTGGTGTTTGCCGAAGGCCTCGAGGTAGCGCGCCCGTGCGGCGGCGGGGTTCAGGTAGAGATCACGACCGGATTCCATGTCCTCGAACCGCGTCGCCTTCTGGAACTGGAACGTCGTCTCCGCCGGATCGAGCACCTGGAAAACGACGACGTCGTGTCCGCAGGCGGCGAGATGGCCGAGGTTCTTCTCCAGGTCTTCCAGCGGCGCGAGAAGGTCGGAGATCAACAGCATCATCCCGCGGCGACGGACGATTTCGACGATGCGCTTGAGCGGTTCCGCGAGACTGGTGGTCCGGGCGGAGGACTGCTTCTCCAACGCCAGCATGATCTGCCGCAGATGGCCCTTCCGATGTTTCGAAGGCAGATAGTCCCGCACCCGATCATCGAACGTCAGCAACCCCACCGCATCGCCCTGGTCGTGGAGGAACTGGCTGAAGGTCGCGGCCAACGTCGCCGCGTAGTCGCGCTTGGACCAGCCGAGCGACTTGAAGTTCATCGACGGGCTGAGGTCCAGCAGCAGATGCGACGGGAGGTTCGTCTCGTCCTCGAATTTCTTGATGTAGTAACGGTCACTCCGGGCGACAAGACGCCAGTCGAGGTAACGCAGATCATCGCCCACGACGTAGGGCCGGTATTCGGTGAACTCGACGGAGAAACCGTGGAAAGGCGAGCGGTGCATGCCCGACCAGAAACCCTCGACCACGACCTGCGCCCGCAGTTCCAGGTTGCGGATGCGCATCAAGGCCGCCGGATCAAGGAACGAGCCACCGCTGACTGCGGGTCGCACGTCCTGAAGGCTCGGGGACATGCGCTGAAGCTAGTCGCGCGAACCGTCGGGGCAAGGGCCGATTGCGGGAGACAATGACGAAGCGCGAAGGCCAAAGGCCTAAGCTTCGCCAAGCCTTTGGACGCACGTTGGGGGTAGGCGGCGAAGATTTTTTCTAAGGAACTTTCACGTGGCGCGTTGTCTATTCAGAGAGAATCCGACGCCGATGGAATCCGACCACCATGACTGGGCCCAGAACGCCATCCGAGAACACCAAGGCCCGTTGCTGCGCTACGCCGTCTCACTTACTGGCGATCTGAATACCGCCCGTGACGCGGTGCAGGACACGTTTTTGAAGCTCTTCGAACAAGAACCGACATCCTTGGACAGCCGGCTCGTTCCGTGGCTTTTCACGGTCTGCCGGAATCGGGTTCTAGACCGGCTCAGAAAGGAGCGACGCATGATCCCTCTCGACGAAAAATCCAACAGCAGCAGACCCACGCCAGAGCCAACCCCGGCGGCGGAGGCCGAGAGTCGCGACAGCACAGAAGTCGTGCTTCGAATGCTCGGCAACCTGCCCGAGAACCAGCGCGAGGTGATCCGCCTGAAGTTTCAGGCCCAGCTCACCTACGAGGAGATCGCAGGCGTAACCCAGCTCAGTGCGAGCAACGTGGGTTTCCTCCTTCACACCGCTCTAAGGACGCTGCGCCAACAAATGGCTGCGCTGGAAAACATCCACTGAAAGGAGAACTCCATGAATCTCGATGACCCAAAACTAACCGCCTACGTTCTAGGCGAACTGACGACCGAAGAGCGCGCAGAAATCGAAGCAGCTCTTGCAGAGTCACCGAAATTGCGGGCCGAGGTGGACGCATTGCAGAACACGGCAAAGCAGGTGGACGTCGCTTTGGCCTCGGAAAAGGAGCCGAGCCTTTCGTCAAGCCAATCGCGGGCGTTAGCCCAAGCGATGAACCCAAAGTTAGAAAAAACACGGCCGTTCAGCCTCGCTCGCTGGATCCTTTGGGGTGGCGTGACCGCCTGTTGCGCGGTGGTTTTGGCAGGAGTTTTTCTCCCGGCTTTATCCAAGGCCAAATCAAGATCATCACGAGTAGCCGCGTTGAACGCGGCAAGATTGGCTCAAGTAGAGCGCGAGCTGGATGATTCCACCGAGGAGTATTCCAAGATCTCTCCTTCGGACTGGATCTCTTCCAAGGAAAGCCCTCTTTCGACCTTCTCGATCGACGTCGACACCGCAAGCTACAGCAATGTTCGTCGATTTCTGAACGGGGGCTCGCTACCACCATCGGATGCCGTCCGCATCGAGGAACTGCTGAACTACTTCCGCTACGACTATCCCCAGCCGAAAGGTTCCGATCCCTTTTCGGTCAACGTGGAGGTGGGAAGCGCGCCGTGGGCCAGCGCACACCGGCTTGTCCGGATCGGACTCAAGGCCAAGGACGTCTCCCTCGAAAAGCGGCCCCGGGCCAACCTTGTCTTCCTCGTCGATGTCAGCGGTTCCATGGAACAGGAGAACAAGCTCCCGCTCGTGAAACGCTCGTTGAAGCTGTTGGTCGATCAGATGGGCGAGAACGACTCCATCGCCATGGTCACCTACGCCGGCAATGCAGGCATCGCCCTGCAACCGACGTCCGCTGCGAACCGTGATTCCATCAAGCGTGTGATCGACCGCTTGGAAGCAGGCGGCTCCACCCACGGCAGCGCCGGCATCCAGGCGGCTTACGAACTGGCGCTCCAACGCTTCGTGAAAGGCGGCATCAACCGCGTCCTGCTCTGCACCGACGGCGATTTCAACGTGGGCGTGACCACTGATTCCGATCTGCTCGGCCTGATCACGGAGAAGGCGAAGTCAGGGGTCTTCCTGAGCGTGCTCGGCTTCGGCATGGGCAATCTGAAGGACTCGAAGCTGGAGCTGCTGGCCGACAAGGGAAACGGCAACTACGCCTACATCGACTCCTTTGCCGAGGCGCGCCGGGTCTTCGTGGAACAGATGAGCGGCACGCTTCAGACCGTGGCCAAGGACGTGAAGATCCAGGTCGAGTTCAGCCCGGCCAAGGTCCAGGCCTACCGGCTCATCGGCTACGAGAACCGTCGTCTGGCGGCGAAGGACTTCAACAACGATGCCAAGGACGCCGGTGAAATCGGGGCCGGCCACGCCGTGACCGCGCTCTACGAAATCATCCCCGTCGGCGTGCCGGTCGCAGGCGACTCAGGAGAACCGCTGCGCTATCAAAGCGATTCCGCGACCGAGACGCCCTTACCCGCACCCAAAACGGTTCGCGACCGCGCGCTCACTCCAACCGCCGAGTCGGAACTTCTCTTCGTAAAGCTCCGCTACAAGCAGCCTGAAGCGGACACCAGCTCGCTGATTTCGCTCCCGGTAACAGATCATGGCAAACGGTTCGAGCAGGCTTCGGCCGACTTCCGTTTCGCCGCCGCCGTGGCGGGATTCGGCATGCGCCTCCGGAATTCCCCGGGCTCCGCCAACTTTCCCATGAGCGAAGTGTCGAAGCTAGCCGAGCAAAGCTTGGGAACCAAAGCCGACGCCAGCCGGGCCGAGTTCATCGATCTCGTGCGAGCCGCCGGACGGCTGGGGCGCTGAGGAGGAACGAAGTCAGAAGTGCGAAGGCAAAAGGCTGAAGGAAGAGATCAAAAGACGAATCCGCCGTCCCTTCGGGACTTGGAGGATTCGTTGGAACGACAACCAGCCACCTTGTGGCTGGCTAATTTCCTGAGTCGCTTCGCGACAAATACCCGCGACCCACGGCCCGCCACCTCATCTGGTATCCGGCATCCGGGATCTGGCCACAGGCATCACGCACCACATCACACGCATTCACGTTCGGCCTTTGGCCTTCGGGTTTCGTGCTTCCTTCCCCCTCCGGGTTCTGTATCAATCTCGACCTTCGCGGCCCTACCGGCCGCTTGTCTACAAACCATGAGCCTCACAACTGTTCTCCTCCGACCCGGCGAAGCCGACCGGATCGTCGCCGGCCACCTCTGGATCTACGAGGGCGCCATCCTGCGCCTCACCGGTCCCGCCAACGACGGCGACCTCGTCCAGATCAAGGACCACCGCCAGCGCCTTCTCGGCGTCGGCTTCTACAATTCCCGCTCGAAGATCCGCGTGCGCGTCATCGACCCGGAGCGCACCGATATCGACGTCCTGTTCTTCGAGGAACGCCTCCGCTCGGCCCTCGCGGTCCGCCAGCGGCACATGCCCACGGCGACGTCCTTCCGCGTGGTGAACGCCGAGTCCGACCTGCTCACCGGCCTGATCCTCGACAAGTATGAGGACGTGTTCGTCATGCAGATCTCCTCGCTCGGCATGGAGAAGCGGAAGCACCACATCGTCGAGGCCATCAAACGCGTCTTCTCGCCCCGCGCGATCGTCGAACGCAGCGAAAGCTCGTTCCGCAAGTTCGAGGGCATGGAAGAATCCAACGGCGTCATCCACGGCACGATCGAGGGACCCGTGGGCATCAAGCTCAACGGCCTGAAGTTCGACGTCGACGTCGCCGGCGGGCACAAGACCGGCCTCTATCTCGACCAGCAGGTGAACTACCAGAAGGTCGCCAACCTCGTCCGCAAGGGCGACACGGTGCTCGACTGCTTCTCGTTCCTCGGCGGTTTCTCGCTCCACGCCGCCCGGGCCGGGGCCAAGAACGTCGTCGGGGTGGACCAGAGCGCCGACGCCACGGGCTTCGCCGCGGCCAACGCGAAGGCCAACAAGCTCGACGCGCAGTGCACCTTCGAAACGGCCAACGCCTTCGACTGGCTGAAGGCCCGCACCCATACCGGCCCGCACGAGAAGCTGATTCCCCAGTTCGACGTCGTCGTGCTGGATCCGCCGTCGTTCACGCGGACACGCTCGGCGGTGGAGGGCGCGATGCGCGGCTACAAGGAGATCCACGTGCGCGGGCTCAAGCTGCTGAAGCCGGGCGGCGTGCTCGCGACGTTCTGCTGCTCGCACCACGTGGGCACGCAGCTGTTCCTAGACAGCGTCCTCTCGGCCGCGTTCGACCAGAGGAAGCTGCTCCGCCGCGTCGACATCTACGCCCAGAGCCCGGACCACCCGGTCCTGCCCTCGATGCCGGAGACGGAATATCTGAAGGGATTCGCCTTCGAGCTGGTCCGCTGAAAGAGAGAAACCTCCAATTGCGAAGGCCGGGCAGGGATGCCCGGCCTTTTTTCCTTTATCCACGAAGGTCACGAAGAGCACCAAGGCATGCCCTTCGGATTGGCGGGGAGGCCTAGGCCTGCTCGAGCAGGGCCCGCTGCCAGCGCATGAGGCTGGGCGCGTATTGGTCCCAGTCTTCGGCGAGGCGGTTGATGGCGGCGCGGGGAGCGATGAGCGTCGCGTCGATGGCGAGGGCGGCGGCCTGTTTGTCGCGGATCTTTTCCAGCTGTTCGGCGCGGCGTTTCTGCACCTCGGTCTGGCGCGGACTGCGGTGCCGGGGAATCTCGGGCCATTCGGCTTCGGGCACGGCGCGGCCCTTGGCGACGGCGTCGCGAATGGTGCGCACGCGATCAGGACGGAAGCGCCGGGGAAGGATTTCGTCCCACGGCTGGTCCATCGAAGCGCGGACCGAAATCTCGACCATGGTCTCGGGCGAAAGGACGAAGAACGGCGGGCGGTTTGCCGCGATGGCCTGTCCTTCACGCCATTCGAAGATCGCCTTGAGGACGGCCAATGCGGGGCGCGCGAGGAACGAGCTGCCCCTTACCCGCCAGACTTCGGGATCGGGCGGAGGCACCACGGCGCAGTCGGAAATGAGGCGCTCGCAGCTTTCCTGCATCCATTCCACCCGCCCAAGCTCGACGAGACGCGCGCGCAGGATGTCGGACAAGGCCTTGAGATGGCGCGTGTCGTTCCGCGCGTAGTCGAGCATCCGCGGCGTGAGCGGACGCTGGGCCCAATCGGCCTTCTGCGGGCCCTTGTCCAAGTCGATGTTGAGGAACTTCTTCACCAACGCATGCAGGCCGAAGTGCGGTTCCCCGAGGAGCCGGGCGGCGATCATCGTGTCGAAGATCCGCGTGGGAACGAACGAATGCCATTTGCGGAAGAGACGCAGGTCGTAGTCGCTCCCGTGCATGATGATCTCACGCTCGCGGATCGCGGCGAAGAACCCGGTCAGGCTGATGCCGGAGAGGGGATCGATGAGCCGGTCCTCGCCATCGATCGATATCTGGATGAGGCAGAGCTTCTCGGGGTAGGCATGAAGGCTGTCCGCCTCGGTATCGAGGGTCAGCCAAGGCGCGGCATCAAGCCGGGCGAGGAAATCGGTCAGGAGTTCGTTTCTATCGATCACTGATGGTGGCGAGTGTGGGGGGCTCCGACGGCGAAGTGCAGGTAAAATTCATCGCGAAATCGAAGAAACACGCCGGAGGGAGCCAGCTTACTTCGGTCCGGAACGATAACCGGTCACCCGGTAGTTCCGGTCGAGGACCATCGTGCGGGCGCCCCAGGGGACGTAGCGGGAGTCGCCTTTGGCGGAAGGATTCTCGACCCGCCAGGCGGTGACGAGCCAGTCGTCT
Source organism: Verrucomicrobiales bacterium (assembly GCA_043754645.1). GTDB lineage: Bacteria > Verrucomicrobiota > Verrucomicrobiia > Limisphaerales > CANJSG01 > CANJSG01. Next base: position 9,410 of record JAYUUX010000635.1, read on the forward strand.
CCGTCCCTGCGGATGCGGAACTCGGCCCGCGCAGACCAATCTTCCTTCGAGGCGAGGACGACCAAGGCGGCCGCCTCCAGTTCCCGCCGGACGCTGGGAGGAATGTCGGCTTCGGGTGGGGCCTTGTCCTGACAGCCAAACGCCGTCGCCACCACAAGGGCGGCGACGACGACGGCAAAGCAACGCGCGGGATTGCGCAAGGCGCGGGAGGGTTCGGCTCAGCTGGCCTGGCCGGCGGGGGCTTCACCCTGCTGGGGCGGACGCTGTCCCTGCTGCTGCGCGACCACGATGGGCAGCGGATAGCGGAGCTTCATCACATCGTCGACGAGCACCTCGACGTAGTAGGCGCCGGGAGCGGCGAACTCGACGTTCTGGAGCACCGAGACGTTGATGGCGATGCTGCCGGGACCGTCGAGGGCGATCTTGCCCTGGCTTGTCGCGAGCACGGTCTTCATGTCGGGCGCGATGACGCGGACGGTCTGGTTGAACTGGCCGATGCCGGCAACCCAACGGTTGAAGACGAGCAGCTGCGGCGCGGTGACCGGAAACTGCGGGACGGGGATGATGTTGATGACGCCGATCAGGAAGAAGCTGCCGGTGGTTTCCTGG
>JAYUUX010000636.1:0-6173 GCA_043754645.1 Verrucomicrobiales bacterium
AGCGCGGACAGCCTCCCGGCGACTTCTTCCCGGTCCACCTTGTAGAACGATTCGAGGGTGTAGAACACCTCGGCCACGATGACCGGCGACACTTCCAGCACAACGTCACCCGTCGCGGCGGAATGGAACAGGTTCCTCGCCGCCTCGGCCTGGGCCGTGGGTTCCCCGGTCAGGAACCGGAGGATGACGTTCGTGTCGAGCAGGAGACGCTGGCTCATTCCCGGCCCTTCTTCGCTGCATCCCGGCCCATGCCGGCACGCACGGCCTTCTTCTCCTCAGCCGGAACCACCGGACGCTTCGGTCGCAGGCTGCCGAACAGGCTGTCGAGGTCGGGCTCGGGCCGCAGGATGGCCGAACCGTCCCCGCGCACCTCGTAGGAGACGCGCTGCCGGGGCTTGAGCCCGAGCGCCTCGCGCACCTCCAACGGGATGGTCGTCTGGAATTTGTCGGTGATAGTGGATTGCGTCATGGAACCATCCTACCACGGAACCATGCCTTGTGGCAATAGACCGACAATGCGATGCAAGAACGCCTTACTGATCGCCTCTAACCAACGCGGGGTTCGTTCGCCGAAGCCTCCCTCACCCCGCGCTCGTCTTCGGCTCATCAACCTCACCTACTCCCGCTGGCCGGGTGCTCGGACTGCGTGTCGGCTTCGGGTTCCACCCACGCCGCCACTCCGCCGCTCGCAGCCGTCCGCCGGAGCTTCCTACCAACCTGCGCGCGGACCACGGCCGCCATTTTACGGCGGATTCCCGTTCCTCAAGGTAGTTCCTTCGGCTTCCACCTTGACCAACGGATTCTCGCCGAAGGGCGGCTTCTAGGGGTTGCGCGCATCGAGCTGTGCTTGTTGGGAACACTCAGTTCAAGGGTCCAGCATGGCGGAGTCCTTCCGCCAAGAGCCGCGCGAGGTCGCGTTCGAAGCGTTGCAGGACAGCGACCCGAACCGACTACTCCACGAGGATACGGAAGAACGCGTTCGTCCGTCCGATGTTCGACACACGTGCCTCATACCGCCGGTTGGATGTCCCCGCGATCAGTCCGAGGTCCACGATCTGGAGGCCGTTCGTCGTCCAAGTGCCGGAGGTCATGTTCGTGGACCACATCACGGTGGACTTGAGGCCGAACGTCGCCGTGGCCTGCTGCCACTGCATCTTGAACTGCTTGGCGACGGTGTCCACCGACGGCCGGAGGATGCGGTTGGTATTGGATGTCAACGGATCGGTCCCGAAGAAAAGCTCCTCCGAGTTGAGGGCGCCATCGCCGTCCGGGTCGGCGTTCGAACGGCGGCTCGTCCCGGGTGTGGTCGAAACGAATACGCCAGGCTGGTTGATGAACCCTGAATACGGGTCGGTCGTGCGCCACTCCCATTGGCCCAGCTTCAAGGCGTAGCCCGGATCACCGATCAGAAAACCGTATGGGAAGCCGGCAAGACCACGATAATAGCCGCCATAACTCAGGTCACCGGACTGTATCCAGAGGCCGGAATCGCTGTCCCGGTAGAAGAACGCCACGGCCCCGCCCCCTTCGGGACCCGGACTGCCGCCGTTGGAATCGGCTCCGACGGACAGCCGCCCGTTGCTCAGGGCGATGTTGAGGCCCGCATACGCATTCTGGGAAAGGGTGCCAAAAAAATTGGTCAACTGCTGCTCCAGGGCCCAACTGCCGTTCGGAAGAGCCCGCCTGTAGATGTAGGCCGCGCCCGAGTTCGGCTGCAAGTTGGACGGCGACCGCCGGACGTCCTTGAACTTGGCCCCGACCGCCACCACTTCGGCATCATCGATGAAATCCACCGCCACCGACGAGCCGAAGTAGTCATTGGTCGATCCGTCGTCCGCACGCAGCTCCTGCTCCAGCACGAACAGGCCACCCGCGCCTTTGCGGTAGATGTAGATTCCGCCCTGTGCTGCAAAGAGACCGTTGCCGGCAGCCACCGGAAAACCCGGGGCGCCAAGCACGAGCAGGTCGCCTTTCAACGCCATGGACGAGCTGAATCCCGTGTTGCCGGCCGGCGCGTCGATCCGTTGCGTCCGCGTCCAGACACCCGTCGGGCTGACCTCGTAGACAAAGGCGGCGTTGGCCGATGAAACGACCAGCCGGCTTCCGTCCATCGCCAGCGCATTGCCAAATCCGCTGGATTGGGAGGCAAAGGCGGCATCGGCCCCGTTTGGGAGATCCGGCCCCGGCAGCCAACCGCCGTCCGGTGGGAATTCGATCAACTGCACGCGATTGGTCGCCGTTCCCAAACCGTCCGCATACGGCACCCCTATCTGCGTCATGCCGTGGGACACTGCGATCCACCGGTCTCCCGCCGCCACGGCGCCGCCGAAAAACTCGGTCCGGCGCGGGTTGATCATGTCGATCGTCCAGGACTGCTTGCGGTATCCCTCCTCCAGTTCCCACACGACGACCTGCCCGGCGGCATCGATGTTCGTGCTGTTCGAAAGCACCTCCCGCCCCGGCCGCCCGATGACGATGAACCTTCCGCTGCCGGCGACAGAGTATCCCTCCATGTCGTCATCCAGCGCAGGAAGCGGTGGCGCTGGGGTGGTGATCTTACTCGGGACGAGGGCCGACACGCCCGACGTAGCGCCACGGGCCGTGATGGCGCCAAGAACGACAAGCATCACCGCACAACGGGCAATCAGTGCGGAATGCAAATGCCAGACAAAGAAAGAAGATAAGTCGCGCATAAGAAGCCCCGAAACGGACCTCAAGCTGCCAGCCGATGTTTGAATGACAACACTCTTGTCAGGCAAAGCGCCTCCGACCAACGCCCTCCGCGCCGCGCTTCGGGCGCTCGTCTCCGGCTGATCACTTTCACCCGCTCCCGCTGGTCGGATGCTCGGGCTGCGCCTGGCGACGTGGCCGTGCGCCAGCACCGCCGCTCGCATCCGTCCGCCGGAGCTTCCTCCCAACCTGTGCGCGGACCACGGGCCGACATCCGCGAGAACCCGGTCCGCGAGGTCGTCCTCCGGGGCCTGCTCGAGCAGGCCCTCGAACGGGAACGGAAGCTCAAGGCCATCGAAGCGGCGCTGAACATCGAGTTCTAGACCGATGCACGGCACTAGCCTGAAGACGCTTCGGGCATACCGCATTTGGTTTGCATGGCATCCCGACGACATCTCGGATTGGGTTCGTGGCGAGCCGTGGCGAAGGAGTTGGCCCGGGGTAGAACGAGGCCTTCCGACAGGAGCTAAGTCTGGATTCCATGATGCGCGACTATTGTTCGAGCCAGTTTCAAGGAATTGCTCCCGTCAAGTGCATCCAATCGAGTGCGGCAGGCGTAGGGAGGTCTGACAGCCGCCTTTGTCCCCCGAAACGGAATCGTTTCAGAGACGGGTCTTGCCGGCTTCTCCGTGTTGTGAAGGCTTTCCGTCGTCCATGAAGCACCGACTCCGACATCAACTCGCCGCGACGCTCCTGGCGTTCTGCGTCGTGGTGTCGGGATTCGTCGGGCTCAACCCGACGCTGCATCGCCTGGTCGAACACGCCGGCCACGGCGCGGCCCACACGCATCGCGGTGGGGAAACCCATTGGCACGACCCCGGCGACGGCACGCCGCACAGACACGAAGCTTCGATCGAGATCTCGTTTCCATCGGCCGACAAAAGGCTGGAACATGTTTTCCAATCCCACCCATTCGGAAGCCTCCCCATCAGGGAAATTCTCGCCGGGTTGTTGAAGCCTTGGACTGACAACAACTCGGACGAACCTCACACCGATCATCAGCACCACAGCCTCGCCCAATCCCTGAGCGACGGCCTGGTCGAATCAGCCTCCACTTGGATCGCGCCCGCGATTCCTCCGATGCCGTTCGCGTGGTTGGCTTCTCCGTCGCGCGAATTCTTCCAGGCTTCGGAGTGGTCACCCCTCACGGCCAGCCGCGCGCCTCCCGCCTTCCTCGGTTAGTCGTCCCCCGACATCTGAACCGCTCAGTCAAACCGACGTTGAACCAACGTCGTCGTTGAACCGTTTCAAGCAGCTCGTCGCCCCCGGCCGAAGCGCTGTCCCGATGTCATTCCACTTTGCCGGAACAGTCCCTGTCCCATTCCTGTTCCCATGAAATCCAGACCCCTTCGTCGTTCCAAAAGATTGGTTCCGCTGATCGCACCGTTTGCGCTCGGAACCTCGGCCCTGCATGCGCAGAACGCCGCTCCCTCAACCAATGAAGTGCAACGCCTGGCTCCCGTCGTTGTCACCGGTCGATCCGACAGCCTGCTCGGCATCGCGGACTCGGCGGGGGTCGGCACCGTCGGAGCGGCGCAGCTTCAGGCGCGTCCCATCCTGCGTCCCGGCGAACTGCTGGAGACCATTCCCGGCGTCATCATCACGCAGCACAGCGGGGCGGGTAAGGCCAACCAGTATTACCTGCGCGGCTTCAACCTCGACCACGGCACCGACCTCGCCACATCGCTCGACGGGATGCCCGTCAACCTGCCGACACACGGACACGGCCAGGGCTACACCGACCTGAACTTCATGATCCCCGAGCTGGTCGAGGCCATCGACTACAAGCACGGCCCCTACTCGGCGGAAGACGGCGACTTCGCATCGGCAGGCGCCGTGAACCTCCGCTACGCGAACACGCTGCCGCAGAACTTCGTCACCCTCGAAGGCGGCAGCTTCGGCTACGCCCGCGCGGTCACGGGCATCTCCTCCAAGGCGGGATCGGGAAGCCTTCTCTTTGGCGGCGAGGCCTACCACAACGACGGGCCGTGGCTTCGTGAGGACGACTACCGGAAGTTCAACGGAGTGCTGCGTTACAGCCAGGGCAACCACGATCTCGGCTGGAGCGTCACGGCGATGGCTTATCACGGAAAATGGAACGCCACCGACCAGTTGGCCCGGCGCGCCGTTGACGGCGGGGTCATTCCAGCGTTTGTCGACCGCTTCGGTTCGCTGGACACGACCACGGGCGGGGATTCGCAGCGCTACAGCCTGTCGGCCGAATGGCATCGCGCCACTGCGAACACGACCACGCGCCTGATGGCCTATGGCTTCTACTCCGACCTCGACCTGTTCTCGAACTTCTCCTACGTGCTGAACGACCCGGTCAACGGCGACCAGTTCGAGCAGCAGGACCGGCGCTACGTCGGAGGCTTCAAGGCCAGCCACGAGTGGCATCAGGACTGGTTCGGCAAACCGGTCGACAACACCGTCGGCCTCCAGTTCCGCACCGACGGCATCCGCAACGGACTCTTCAACACCACCGCCCGCCAACGTCTCGCCACCACGCGCGAAGACGACGTGCTCCAGGCCAGCATCGCGCCCTACGCGGAGAACCGCATCCAATGGGGCGAGAAGTTCCGCACCGTCGCTGGCCTGCGCGCCGACTTCTACCACTTCGACGTGGACAGCGACAACGCGGCCAACTCCGGCAACAAGGGCGACGGCATCGTCAGTCCCAAGCTCAGCCTCATCTTCGGACCGTGGGCGCAGACGGAGATTTATCTTAGCGGCGGCCTCGGCTTTCACAGCAACGACGGGCGCGGTTCGACGACGACCATTGACCCAAGCAGCGGCGCGGTCGTGACGCCGGTCGATCCGCTTGTCCGCACGATGGGCGCGGAAGTAGGCGTCCGCACGACGTTCGTTCCCGGACTCCAGTCCACGCTCTCGGTCTGGCTGCTCGACATCGATTCCGAGCTGCTCTTCGTCGGTGACGCGGGCACCACGGAACCCAGCCGCCCCAGCCGCCGTTACGGCGTCGAGTTCGCCAACTACTATTCGCCTACCAAGTGGCTGACCTTCGATGCGGACTTCGCCATGTCGCACTCGCGCTTCCGCGACGAAGATCCGGCCGGCCGATCCATCCCCGGCTCCATTGAAACGGTCCTTGCCGCCGGCGTCTCCGTTCACGACCTGCGCGGGTTCTTCGGCAGCCTGCGCCTACGCTACTTCGGGCCGCGGTCCCTGATCGAGGACGACAGCGTGCGCTCCGGCGAAACCATCATGCTCAACGCCCAGGTCGGGTATCAGTTCAACAAGACGTGGACCCTCAGCGCGGAGGTCTTCAATCTGCTGAACCGGAGGGACAGCGACGTGGATTACTTCTACGAGTCACGGCTTCCCGGCGAACCGGTTAACGCCGATCCCGCCCTCAACGGCGGCTACAACGATGTCCACTTCCACCCCGTGGAACCCATCGCCATCCGCGTCGGCCTCAACGC
>JAYUUX010000637.1:0-1687 GCA_043754645.1 Verrucomicrobiales bacterium
GTCGGATCGCCGGTGATCACGGCCTTGGAATTGAATCCGAGGCGGGTGAGGAACATGAACATCTGCTCGGCGGTGGCGTTCTGCGCTTCGTCGAGGATGATGAAAGCGTGGTTCAACGTGCGTCCCCGCATGTAGGCGAGCGGCGCGATTTCGATGACGGTCCGCTCCCGGTAACGCTCGATCTCTTCGGGCGGAAGCATGTCCTGGAGAGCGTCGAGCAGCGGCCTCAGGTAGGGATCGATCTTCTGGTAAAGGTCGCCCGGCAAGAAACCAAGGGCCTCTCCGGCTTCGACAGCTGGCCGGGTCAGGATGATCCGGGAGACCCGCTCTTCCTTCAATGCGACCAATGCCATGGCGACCGCGAGATAGGTTTTGCCGGTGCCGGCCGGCCCTATGCCGAAGGTGATGTCGTGGTTCCGGATGGCGTCCAGATAACGCTTCTGACCAAGCGTCTTTGGAACGAGGGTGGCCTTCTTGTTGGAAGTCTGGATGCGGTCGGCGTAGAGAGCCTTGAGGGCATCGACGCCTTCACCCTTTACGACGGAAAGTGCCTGGGCGAACTCCCGGTTGCGGACAACTGCTCCGCCTTTCACGGATTCTTCCAGCTCTTGGAGGAACTGCGTGGCCTGGTCGACCGCGGTTTGTTCACCCTCCAGCTTTATCCAGGCATCGCGGCTCGTGACCTTGACACCCAGCCCGGCCTCGAGCGCTGCGAGGTTCTTCGGATCGTTGTTGTAGAGCTGCTGGGCAAAGCGGGCGTTCTCGAAATGGATCGTTTCTTCGGGCATGGGTGGGAGGAGTTCAGCGCGCGAGGGCGGCGCGCAGGCGGGCGGCGACATCGGCGAGGGCTTCCGGCAGAACATGGGTCGAGCCGGTGACCGGCATGAAGTTCGTGTCGCCGTTCCAACGTGGGACGAGATGGAAGTGGAGGTGTTCGCGGATCCCGGCGCCGGCGACTTTGCCGAGGTTGAGCCCTACGTTGAAGCCGTCGGGCTTCATCGTCTGCGCCAACGCCTTTTTGCAGCGGCGCAACAGGACCATGAGCTCGAGCAGTTCGTCCTCGGTCAGTTCGTCGAGATCGGCGACCTCGCGGTAGGGCAGGACGAGGATGTGGCCGCCGTTGTAGGGATACAGGTTGAGGACAGCGAACGTGGACTTGGCCCGGGCGATGACGTAGTTGCCGACATCGTCCGAGGACTGGGCGATGCGGGTGAAGACCGAGCCGTCCGGCTGCGGCTCCTTGGGCGAAAGAATGTAGTCGATGCGCCAGGGCGCATGCAGTGAATCCATCTACGGACGCTATCGACCCGCGGCCGCAGTGTCAAAAGACCCGGTCAGGCCGCCTGGAGCATTTGCCCCTGATTCCTGAAGTAGTGGACCAACGCCTTGACGGTGACTTCCATGAAGAGGAACGGCTTGCTGATAAAGTCGCTTCCGCCGCTGAGCGTGGACCGGGCGCGGGAGGCGAAATCCGAATTGCTGGTGACGAAGATGACCGGCGTCTTCGAGTGTCCGGCGAGGGCTCGGATCTTGGTGCACAGGTCGTAGCCGTTCAGTTCCGGCATCTCGACGTCGAGGAACACGAGATCAAAGGGGTTCAGGTCGAGCAGCGTGAACGCCATCTGCGGATCGGCGAGCTGGATGGATTTGAGATCGGCCCGAGAAAGCGCCTGGGTGACCGCCCGGC
>JAYUUX010000638.1:0-3818 GCA_043754645.1 Verrucomicrobiales bacterium
CTTTGATCGCGCCTATCGCCTGATACTTCCGAATCTCTTCCTGGAGTTGCGTAAGGAACTTACCGCCTCGCAGACGTTGAGCCAGATATGAGATTGAGAGTGCCAAGTGTTTCTTGTCGGAAGCGGCGATGCCTGCCACGGCTTGCACCAGACCTGTCAGGGTCAGATCCAAGAGTTTTCCGGAATCGGGCAACTGCGATTGTTCTTCGGCCATACTGTTACAGAATCTCCGTGATGATCGTATCGAGATGTTCGTAGCCGGGGGCGCAGCAGCAGAGGAGGCGGAGCGGTTCGGTGCCGGTGTTCCAGAGCTTGTGCTTCTTGCCGGGCGGGATGGCCACGGCGTCGCCGGGCCCGACTTCGCGGAGTTCCGTGTCGATCCGCATCCGGCCGGTGCCGTGGGTGAAGTAGTAGATCTCCTCCGATTTGGCGTGGTAGTGCTCCTGCGTGGAGGTGCCGACGGGCAGGCGGGCTTCGGCCAGGCTCTGGTTGCGCATGGCGGAATTGCGGTGCGAGAGCAGTTCGCGGATCTCGGAACCGTCCTTGGTGATGAAGGGCGGTGCGGCGTTCAGGTTGGTCACTTCCATGCGGTGAAGTATCCGGCGGGAATCGTCCGAGGCAAGGGCGCGGAGCGCGGCCTTCCAGGCCGCACCGGCTGGGAACGAAGGGGGCCTTGGATCTCGCGGCCAAGGTGGGAGCGCCGCGGCCCGGAGGGCCGCGCTTCGACGGTGCTGCGCCATCAGTGGCCCGTGATTAAGACGCGCAGGATTCCGGCGGCGGCGCAGGCCGCGATGACGGTGAACATGCCGACCTTGAAACGCTTCAACGCGACAAAAGCTCCGATTGCCATGACGGCGGCGAACCAATCGACGGCTTTTCCGTCGGGGACGAGCGAGTGCCAGCCGAACCACAGGGTGAGGTTCAGGATGACGCCGACGACGGCCGCGGTGACGGCGCTGAGCGCGGCGGACAGGAGTTTCACGCGCCGCAACCGCTCGATGTAGGGCGCGCCGGCGAAGATGAAGAGGAAACAGGGGACGAAGGTCACCCAGGTGGTCAGGGCAGCGCCCAGAGTCGCGGAGGCGAGGGGGGAGAGCGTTCCGGGATGTTGCCACGCGCCGACGAAGCCGACGAATTGCAGGACCATGATGAGCGGTCCCGGGGTCGTTTCCGCGAGCGCGAGGCCGTCCATCATCTGCGGAGGAGTGAGCCAGGCGAAGTCGTTGACGGCCTTGTCGGCGACGTAGGGCAGGACGGAGTAGGCGCCGCCGAAGGTGACGAGGGCGGTCTTGCTGAAGAAGAAACCTTGCTGCGTCACGGTGTGGTTTGGTCCCAGCCACGCGCTGATCCCAACGACTGGCACCCACCACAATACGAGGCTGATCATGATGACGCGGAACGACCGGCCCAAGTCCGACCTGACGGAAGTCGCATCGGGTGACGGATCGGAGGCGGGGGAGTTCTTCTTTGGAACCATGATCCAAGCCGGTCGCCAATGGCCGAGGGCGAATCCGACGGCGAGAGCCGAGACGATGATCGCGGGGTAGGGGAGCTTGAGCGCGGTGAGGCCGATCACCGCAGAAGCGGCCAGGATCCAGTGGGCCGGGCGCTTGAGCGCTTTGCCACCGACACGCCAGAGCGCGGAAATGATCAGCGCCAGCACGGCGGGTTTGAGACCATCGAAAACGGCCGCGATCCAGCGGACGTCGCCGTGGCTGACGTAGATCCAGCTCAGCGCGAAGAGGAGCAGGGCCGACGGCAGGACGAAGAGGATTCCGGCGACGAGTCCGCCGCGGGTTCCGTGCATGAGCCAACCGAGATAGGTGGCAAGCTGCTGCGCTTCGGGGCCGGGCAGGATCATGCAGTAGTCGAGCGCGTGGAGGAACCGTTCCTCGGAAACCCAACGGCGCTTCTCCACAACTTCCTGGTGCATGATGGCGATCTGGCCGGCGGGCCCGCCGAAGCTGATGAACCCGAGCTTCAGCCAGAAGCGGAGAGCTTCTCCGAAGGTGGGCCGAGGTTGGATCGTGGACGAATCCGCCATTGCGCGGCGTTGATAGGCGAACGCGGTCTGGCTGGCCAACATCTTCCTCCCGGCGCTCGGCGGTCGATCCATGATCAGGCTTCAGGGCCTGCTCGGAGGACTTTCGCCCGGGCCTTGGAGAACTGCCCGATGAAGACGCCGCCCAGGATCAAGGCCAGCGAGAGGAAGAAGTTCGCGGAAAGCTTTTCGCCGATCAGCAGCCAGGCCGCGACCATGGTGGAAATGGGATTGAGATTGCCCACGAGCGAGACGCGGCTGACGGGCCAGTGGCTGAGGGCCCAGTTCCAAAGCATATAGGCCGTGCCGCCGCCGATGATGCAATACGCCTGGATCCCCAGGGTCGTCGCCGTGACGGGGAATGGTCCGACGCGGATGAGTTCGAAGACCGCGGGCAACGCCACGATCGCCCCTGCGCGCCACATCGTGCTGCCGGCGGTCTGGATGCCGGAAAGGCCGTCCTGGCTGAGGAGCCGGCAGCCTTGGTTGTAGATCACCCAGACGATTCCGGACGCGACGGCGAGCAGTTCTCCGAACAATTCGCCGCGGGCGCCCGTCAACGACGGCCACAGCAACACCGCAACCCCGATCAGCGTAAGGGCGATTCCCAGATAGTGCGCGGCCGAGTCGCGTCTGAAGCGGAACCGGTCTTCCCACAACAACGCCCAAGCCGGCGACGCGGCCAGGCAAAGGGAGAAGTGGGAAGCGGGTATGTAGACGAGGCACCAGTGGGTCAGGACGCAGTATCCGGCCAATGGAATCCCGCCTCGGATCCACAGGTGCCGGCGTTGCAGTGGAGTCAGCGCAGTCCCGGTCGGACCAGCGAGCTTGGGAAGCAGTCGCAGAACCAGAACGAGGAACGCCCCCGCGAATAGGAACCGGGTGGAGCCCGTGAAGAGCAGGGGCCAGTCGCGGACAAGGACCTTCATGCCGACGTTGTTGCCGCCCCAGACGAGGATGGCGGTGACGATGGCAAGGGTGACGGTTCCGTTGGCGGCCGCGGGGCGCGACATGGGCGCGAAGTGGAGCGGGATCGGCCGGTGGACGCAACCCGGTTTCACTTCGCGTCAGCCGCGGCTTTTCAGCCGGGCATCGTCGCCGGTAGTATTCGAGCCATGGACCATTCTCCCGGATTCCTCAAAGTCGTCGAAGATGCCCAGCAGCGTGTTCGCGAGATCACGATCGAGCAGGCGAAGGCGCGGTTGGCCGCGAATCCCAAGGCGTTGCTTGTCGACGTCCGGGAAGATTCCGAATGGGCGAAGGGCCACGCGGCGGAAGCCACGCACCTCGGCAAGGGGATCCTTGAACGGGACATCGAAAAGGTGGTTCCCGACGCCGGCACCGAGTTGATCATGTATTGCGGCGGCGGCTATCGCTCCGTGCTTACGTGCGATGTCGCGCAGCGGATGGGCTACAAGCACGTCACGTCGCTGATCGGCGGCTACAAGGGAATGGTCGCGGCCGGTTGGAAGATGGTGCAGTGACCGGAGGGCGGATGCTCCGGTCAGGCCTCCACCATCACGCCGGGACCGGGTTGTTCGACGCGGATCTTCGGATGCTTTGAACGGATCTGGTCGTTGAACCAGGCGCGTGATTCGCCGTCACCGTGGCCGAGGATGACCACGCGCGGTTCGCAAAGCCCGACGAACTCGAGGAGTTCGTCCCGGTTCGCGTGGGCGGTGAGATCGAAACTGTCGACCTGGCAGGTCCGGGTTTGCTGCCCGGCGCTGGGGCTGAAGACGAAGGGTTGGCCTTTCGCCGCCGCCTTAAGACGGCC
>JAYUUX010000639.1:0-2007 GCA_043754645.1 Verrucomicrobiales bacterium
CGACGCCGTCCGCGGCGTAGATCACCGGCATCTTGCGGGTTGAGCTCCACAGGTGCCCGGCGCTGTCGACCTGGAGGGAGTTGACCTTGTGGATGCGCTCCCCGTTGCGAAGGCGGACTTCGGAGAAAACTCCATCCCTCCAGCGCCACAGGCCGGAACTCTCGGTGCCGATGTAGACTGTCCCGTCGGCCGCGACTGCCATTCGGCGGGCGATCACCGACCCGGAGCTTCCCGGGAAAAACACTTCGTTGGTTTTTCCGCCCCTCATCTCATACAGGCCTTTGGTCGTTCCCACGAAGACGTGGCCAGAGGAAGGTTCTGCGATCGCACTGATGTCGTCCCTGAAGGTCGGCGTTGGGTTGTGGCGCGCGACGTTCGTCCCTGAGATCTGGAAGAACCCATCGGTAAGTCCACCCGCCAACACGCCTCCCTCGGCATGCCGTTGGACTGTCAACACCCAGGAGTTTGTCTTGAGGCCTGAGCCCGCCACTTGGTAGGCGGCCTCCGGGCTCTTCCAATGGAACAGACCATTCCCATGGGTCGCGATCCAGAACTCGCCCGGACTGGTTTCGACGATGTCGTTGATGATCGCCCTTGTGAGCGTCGTTGAACCGGTCCTGGGAGTTGCGAGGATCCGGGTCTTCAGGCGAACCAAGCCGCCGCCGTCGGTGCCGATCCAGATGTTGTTTTCGCTGTCCTCGAAGACGGTCCGGACGCTGTTTTTGGTGAGGCCGTTTTCCTCGTTGAAGGATCTGGTGGAGCCGTCTGGCCGGTGCAGGACCACTCCGTCGGAGAACGAAGATGCCCACAGGTTGCTTCTCGAATCCTCGAAAAGCCCGAAGTAGTTCGGGTCGGTGCGTTCATGCCCGTGCACCCGTTTCAGTTGGCCATCTTGGAAGCGGCCGAAAAAGGTGGATGTGGCGATCCACATCCCTCCGCCGCTGGCCGCCGACATTCCTATGAAAGACGCGCTGTCCGGGTGGGCCGGACCGATGGCCACGGTCCAGTTTGTTCCATCGCGGATGCCGATGTGCCTTAGCGAGCGAGACCAAATTCGGCCGGAGGTGTCCGCCACAACATTGCAGGAAACGACGTTCGTTGGAGCGGGCGGAAACGGCATTTGCGAAAACCGCCCGCCGTCCCACTCGAACATTCGCCGCAGGGTGGTGGTGAAGACGAGTTTGCCGGCGTCCTCCGCCAGCGAAAGGGCGTGGCCGCCGGGAAATCCTTTGGACGCGGGATATCCGGTAAAGACCCCGTCGCGGCAACGCGCCAGTCCATTGATCGTGCTGATCCAGAGCGTGCCGTGGGAGTCGACAAACAAACGGATCACGCTGTTGTTGGGAAGCTCCGGCGTGTTCTGCGTGTCGAACACCGCGAACCGCACCCCGTCGAACCGGACGAGCCCGGCGAAAGTGCCCATCCAAAGGTAGCCGTCCTTCGTCTGGACGATCGAGGTGACCGAGTTCTGGGGGAGACCGTCCTCGGTATCCCAGACATCGATGGTGTAGTCGGGATCCGATTGGAGAGTTTGCCGGGCGTGGAGTTGGCCGAAGCCCAGGGCAACAAGCAGGCACGCGGTCAACCAAGCGGCGGCCGATGGCTTGCTCCCCACCCAAGCCCAGGCTTGAAGTGGACCCGATGGATCGTTTGGTGACACTGCGGATTCTTTTGCGTGGCTGTTCGGTAAGGGAGCCCCGATACAGCGCAAAGTCGAGCGGAACAACGGCGCGGCCGGCATGTGATCAAGAAATCCGCTTGAGACGTCGAAGATCAGTGACGATAGTCTTGTCGTCGGTGAAGGCCGTCGTGCTCTTTCAAAATTTACCCTGCCATGTCCGAGGTTTCGTGGACATATCCTTGAACCGTATTCACTCAAAACGGGGCCTTAACTTGATCCGCGGCCGAAAGGCCTTCACTGGACTTCGAAAGCCGCTCATTCGGTCCCACCTATTAACTAGGTCGTTCAAAGGATCTCTCACGTTACGGCATTACGGTGGGGTAAAG
>JAYUUX010000640.1:0-3107 GCA_043754645.1 Verrucomicrobiales bacterium
CCGCGGATCGAGATGGGCGGATTGTCCCCGGCCTGTTCCGGCGAAAGCCCGAGCACCGCCGCGGCGGTCGTGATCGGATCCACCGCCAGGACGCTCTGATGGCAGCATAAGAGCATGGCCATCGCGACGGCGCGCTGGAGTAGCGTCCGTGCCGGATGACTTTTCACGCCCGATATCACTTTGGAGTCGACGGGGCGCCGGACTTCACGGCGCCGCCATTCCGGGGGTATCGGCCGAAGGGAAGGGCGGGTTGAGACGGACCGCCGGAGCAATCAGGGTAGAAGGACGGCCCGGACGAAGCGCGCGTCGGGTTGGCCGCTGTCGGGGTCGGAGATCTGGGAGGGATTTGTCGCGAGGACGACATTGGTCAGGGTCGTCCACGCGACGTTGGTCGCGAGGGAGTTGCGGGCTTCAAGGCGGAAGGTCCGGCCGACGGGGCCGGCGATGACATACTGCGGGAGGTTTCCCGACCGGGTGATGCCGAACGAGGCGGCGGCGGCGTTGCTGCTGGTGATGCTGCCGCCCGGGCCGGTCACGACGAGGCGGTAGCTCCCGGCCGAGGCCGGGGAAAGGTTCGATACGGCGAGGCTGGTGTTCGTTGCGCCCGGAACATTGACCCCGTTGAGCTGCCACTGATACGCCAGCGGCCCGGGACCGCTGGCAAGTGCGGCAAAGTTGACGACTCCGCCATTGGTCACGATCAGCGAAACCGGCTGACTGCCGAAGGTAGGAAGCGCGGGAGGAGCGGTCGCCTGGAACGCGGTGCCTATCCCGCTGGCGCCGCCATCCGAGGTGACCCCGAACAGCTTGCCGCCAGCCAAGGCCAGGCCCGGCGCCGCGACGGCGCCATCCCCGGCCTGTTGGCCGAACGACGCGAAGAGGGCGTAGGAACCCCCGTCCTTGCCGATGCGGAAGAGGCCTCCGGCATTGCTCGTGCCGCCCGACGTGACCACGCCGTAGAGGAGGCCGTCGGCGCCTTCGGTCAAGCGCCCGTTCGGCTGCCGGCCTTCGGTGATTTCGGCAGTGAAGTGTTTGAGGACGGCGTAGGCCGTGCCGTCCTTGAGCATCCGGAACACGGTGCCGTTGCCGGTCGATCCTCCGGCCGACGCCGTGCCATAGAGATAACCGTCGGCCGCCTCGATGAGCCGTCCCCTGGGTTTGGTGCCGCCCATCGAATTGGTCCCGAACTGGCGTAGGATCTGGTAGCTCGATGGAAAGCCGAGTTTGTCGACCCGGTAGACCGTTCCTCCATCCGACGGCCCGCCGCCGCTGGTCACTCCGTAGATGAGGCCGTCGGACGCTTCGATGACCCCGGTCTCGGGATTCACGCCGTCGGCACCCGACGCCTCGAACTCATGGAGGATGTTGAACTCGGAGCCATCCCGCGTCACGCGATACACCGTCCCGGTCTGGAATTGCCCGCCGGCGACCGTCGTCCCGAACAACGCGCCGTCGCTGCCGAGCCACAGTGGTCCGCTGGGTTTGTTTCCATCGGACGAGGCCGAGGTGAATGCGCGGACGACGCTGAAGCCGGCGCCGTTGGTCTGCATCCTGTAGACGAGGCCGCGTCCGGAACTCCCGCCTTCGCCGAGCGTGCCGTAGAGGAAACCGTCGCCGCCGTCGACCGGGCTGCCGGCCGGCACATGGCCGTTGTTCGTCGCGGGTCCGAAGCTGCGGAGGATCGAGTAGTTGCCGCCGTTCGTGTCGAAACGGAAAACGGAGCCGCCGCCGAACTGCCCGCCGATCGGCGTCACGCCGTAGAGCCATCCGCCGGGGCCGGCGTTCAACGGTTGGACCGGAGCCTGGCCGTCGCCGCCGTTCACGCCGAAGACGCCGAGGATCTGATAACCGGTGCCATCGCGGTTGATCTTGAGCAACGTTCCACCGGAAGCGCCGTCGGTGCCGGAACTGGAGACGGTGAAGAGCGTTCCGGTGACTTCGGTAAAGCCGGCGTAGGGCGCGCGCGCATCCATCGGCTGGCTTCCGCCCTGCCGCAGCATCTGGTAGCCGGAGCCGTTGCGGTTGATGCGGAAGAGGACGCCGCCCTGGTTCGTGCCGCCTTCCGTGGTCGCGCCATAGAGGAGGCCGTCGGACCCGTCGAGGAGCGAGCCGAGGGGCTGCGCGCCGTCGTTGAAGGCATCGAAGCTCCGCAATACCCCGAAGCTCGAACCGTCGCGGTTGATCTTGAAGATCGCGCCCGTGTCGTTGGTGCCGCCGAACCGGCTCAATCCATAGAGCACCCCGTCCGAAGCGACCGTGACGCCGCCGAAAGGCGCCGTGGGACCGGGAGTCACGACGTCGAAATGCCGGAGCACCGAGTGGGCGCCGTTGGTCGCGATCCGGAAGACGACTCCGCCGAAGCCGTTCGTGCCGCCATAGGGTGTCGTGCCGTAGATGGCGCCAAGTTCGCCGCTGTGTTGGACCACGCCCGCGTTGGGCGACTGGCCGTCGGCCCCCGCGGCGGTGAAGCTATACATGTGGTGGTAGAAGGAGGTGCCGCGCTGGATGCGGAAGACCATGCCGTAATCGTTGGTGCCGCCCTCGCTTGCCGTGCCGTAGAGAAATCCATCGCCGCCTTCAAACAGCCGGCCCAACGGGTATTTTCCGTCCGCAAAGCCCTGGCCGAAACTGCGCAGGATCGTGAACGCGGTCCCGTCGTTCGCCATCCGGTAGATGGTGCCGAAACCGAAGCCTCCACCGCTGTAGGTCGTGCCGTAGAGAAACCCGTCCTTGCCCTCCACCACCCCTCCGTAGGGCGCGCGTCCATCGCTCGCGCCGCCGGCGAAGTGCCGGATGATCGTCAACCCGGAACCATCCCTGGCCACCCGGTAGACACATCCAACGCCATTGCTTCCGCCGAAGGGCGACGTGCCGTAGAGAAAGCCGTTGGTCGACGACGTCAGGCGGCCTTCGGGCTGCGAAACGGAGGCGGACGGAATGCCGAACGAGCGGACGCGGGCCAGGTTGGTCTGGGCGTGGGAGCGGAAGCTGGTCAGCGACCAGCCCAACACGAACAGGGCCAGCATTCCGGCCAGACGAGAACGGAGGAACATCGCCGGGACCGTCCCTGAAGTGGAAAACCCTGTCAAACCGGCGGCCTGAAGTTC
>JAYUUX010000641.1:0-2692 GCA_043754645.1 Verrucomicrobiales bacterium
GCCGGCAAGGCCAGCCGCTACCAGCTCATGACCGACATCATCGGCTGGGAAGACGCGTTCTGCGACATGGACTGCAAGATCGCCGGCTCCGAAGTCGGCATCACCGGCTTCCAGCTCGACCTTAAGCTCAAGGGCATCCCCATCTCCCTGATGGAACAGGCGCTGGAGAAGGCCCGTGTGGCCCGGCTCTCGATCCTCGGCGAAATGGCCAAGGTCATTGCGGCTCCCCGCGCCGAGATGAGCAGGTATGCTCCCCGCATCGTCCAAGTCCGCGTCAACCCCGAGAAGATCGGCGCCCTGATCGGACCCGGCGGCAAGAACATCAAGCGCATCGTCGAAGAGTCCGGTTGCGAGATCAACATCGAGGACGACGGCACGGTGAACATCTACTCCGTCTCCGCCGAAGGCATGCAGATTGCCCGCAACGCGATCGAAGGCATGACGGCCGAAGCCGAGATCAACCGCATCTATCGCGGCCGCGTCGTCACCATCAAGGAATTCGGCGCCTTCGTTGAATTCCTTCCCGGCAAGGACGGCCTCGTTCACATCAGCGAACTCGCCAACTTCCGCGTCAAGAAGACCGAGGACATCGTCAAGATCGGCGACGAGATCTGGGTCAAGTGCCTCGGCGTCGACGAGAAGGGCAAGGTCCGCCTCAGCCGCCGCGCCGCCATGGAAGACCGCGAGAAGGAACTCGCCGGTGAAGCCGCGCCTGCCGCCGCTCCGGCTCCGGAAGCCGCTCCGCAGGCCTGATCCTCTGATCCCATTCGTGAGGGCGGATTCTTCGGAATCCGCCCTTTTCGTTTCCCGACGGCGCGGCACGTCGGAGACAATTTGAGTTGCCGCACCTTTCACCCCTTCCGTTAAATCCGCCCGTGTCTCAACAACATACCCTGCGGGAGCCCGCCAGCTTCTCGGGCATCGGCCTCCATAGCGGCAACAAGGTCTCCATGACGTTCCTCCCGGCTCCGGCGGGAACGGGCGTGCGCTTCCGCCGCGTCGATCTCGATGGCAAGCCGGAGGTGGAGGCCCGTGTCGAGAACGTCTCGGAAACGAACCGCTCCACCACCAT
Source organism: Verrucomicrobiales bacterium (assembly GCA_043754645.1). Classification (GTDB taxonomy): domain Bacteria; phylum Verrucomicrobiota; class Verrucomicrobiia; order Limisphaerales; family CANJSG01; genus CANJSG01. The sequence goes on from JAYUUX010000641.1 coordinate 1,073, forward strand.
CGCCAAGGGCAACGTCCGCATCCACACCGTGGAGCACGTGCTGGCCGCGTTCACCGGCATGGGTGTCGACAACGCGATCGTGGAACTCGACTCGAACGAACCGCCCATCGCCGACGGCAGCAGCCGCGAGTATGTGCGGATGATCCACCAGTCGGGCGTCGTCGCGCAGACCGAGGTCCGCGAACCCTTCAAGATCGTCACTCCCATCGAGCTCAACTCGGGCGAGACATCGATGACCCTGTTCCCGCACGACAAGTTCAAGATCACCTGCACCAGCGCCGACCGGAAAGGCCGCTTCACCCAGTTTTACAGCGTCGAGTTGAGCCCCGAAACCTGGGAGCGCGACATCGCCCATGCCCGCACGTTCTGCTTCTACGAGGAGATCGAGTTCCTCATCAAAAACGGCCTGATCAAAGGCGGCAGCCTGGAGAACGCCGTCGTCATTCGTGAAGACGCGGTCCTGACCAACGAACCGCTGCGGTATCCGGAGGAATTCGTCCGGCACAAGATCCTCGACATCATCGGCGACCTCTCGCTCATCGGACGGCCCATCCTCGGCCACGTCATCGCCATCAAGCCCAGCCACACGGCCAACACCGAGCTGGCCAAGCAGGTGGTCGCGCAGATCAAGAAGCCCCTTCAGCAGGCCCAGACCTTCGCTCCGCCGCCGTTGGCCGCCAAGGAACCCGAAACCCTCGTCAAGGACGGTGCCGTGCTCGACATCATGCAGGTCATGAAGATCCTGCCTCACCGCCCGCCGTTCCTCATGGTCGACCGCGTGACCAAGATCGAGGGCAGCAAGGTCATCGCCATGAAGCAGGTCACCATGGGCGAACCCTACTTCGCCGGGCACTTCCCAGGCCACCCCATCATGCCCGGCGTGCTCCAACTCGAAGCCATGGCCCAGGTCGCCGGCATCCTCATGATGCGACAGGCGGAGAACGCGGGGAAGATCGCCTACTTCATGTCCGCCGAGAACGTGAAGTGGCGCAAGCCCGTCCGCCCCGGCGACACGCTCATGATCGAAGTCGACATGACCAAGTCCCGCGGAAAGATCGGCAAGGCCAAGGGCGTCTGCACCGTCGACGGCGAGACCGTGAGCGAAGCCGACGTCACCTTCATGCTCGTCGACAAGGAAGCATGAGCGCGTTTGCCTCCAAGGATGAACGGCTGTTTGGGGTGGCGCAGGCGTCACGCCTGCTGTTCCGGGCGTCGCGCCCGGAACGGTTCATGGCTCCCGCACAAAAAGAGCGCGGCCTAGAATCCGTAGCGTCGACCTCGCGGTGCGTAGTGCCTCCTTGTTGGTCGAAAACGGCCGCTCCGCAATCATGCCGCTCCGCGCTTTCCGGCGAGGACGCCGGAAACGGCAGGCCGGAGGCCGGCGCCACCCTGTCCGCCACGGCTGTCCGTTCCCGCAACCTCTTCGTCTCCGCCAACGCCCTGTGTCGCGCCTAATCCACCCCACCGCCGTCATCCACATCGGAGCGCAGATCGGACCCGACTGCGAGATCGGGCCCTACTGCATCGTCGGCGAGAACGTCGTCGTCGGCCCCGCCTGCAGGCTCCATTCCCACGTCGTCATCGATGGCCACACCACGCTGGGCCGGCAAAACGAAGTGT
>JAYUUX010000642.1:0-4032 GCA_043754645.1 Verrucomicrobiales bacterium
GCTCTACGGCGTGACGATGCAGGAGCACGGCATCAGCAAACTCGTCAGCGTGAAGTTCCACAAATCCGACGAACAACCCGAAGCCCTCCCCGCCAACTCCCGTCCGCTCGTCCCCGAGCGGCCGGAGGCGCCGGGTTCCGTGTCAATCGCCGAGACCGTCGGCGAGGCCGAGGTCGTCATGGCGAAGTAGCAATCAATTTCCCGGGATTGCAAAGCCGGCGGAATGGTTTCCGTCGCCTTCTTCTTTGTCACCGGGGACCGCTGCCGAAGCTCTGCCGCAGGAAGCTCCATTCGTCCGCATCCGTCTCCCACTCTGAATAGACGGCGATACCTTGGTAGTTGGTGGGGACTGTTAGCCGCGCCAGACCGGCATGTATTCCCGGCAGGGCATGGCGGATGGTTTCCACCTTGGGGTTGTGGTAGCCGACGTTGCTGTCGCTGTAGGTGGGAACCCCAAGCAGAACCGCCTTGCCCTCGCTCCACTTCAGAATCTCCTCGGTCCAGTCCGCCATCAGCTTCGTATAGAACTTTGGGTGGCGGATCGAGGTGTCATACATCATTACGGCAAGCTGATCGCTGCGTTTGGCGACTTCGCGGAAGTAGGCTTCATCCCAATGCACATCCGGAAACGGGTGCCAATGGGTTGGGGGTGGATAGGCGGCGACGGAGAGCACCTTTCCCCGCGGGAGCGCTCGACGGACGTCTTCCAGCAGCACGAGGAAGTCGGTGTCGCCCGAAGTGCAGGGTTCGACGTTTAGTTGGACTCCCGCCAACCGGGGATGCCGCGAGAACAAGTCGCGGATGGACGCGCAGAAAGTGCTTCGCCAACGGCTACTCTTTGCCAAGACGCTGGAACCATTCGGACCACCGATCCAAACGATGGTTCGAATGCCGCTCATGCCGTCCAGAAAGCGCTCTACCTGCGCGTCGTCCACGGGTGGGAGGTTGCCCAGTTCGACGGCAGGACAAAGGTGAGGGAACACGTCCGTAATTCCGTGGTCACGGAGCCTCGCAGCCAGTGCAGCAATTCTCTCCGACGACCGAAACGAAGCCAACTGGTTGGTCTTGCCGTATCGGATGAACCACTCGTCCGCTCCGAGCCATCCGTGCCCGATCCAGATCCCGTTCTGTCCCCGATCATGCCTGCCGTCCGTGATGACCAACCCGGGCCGCCACGAAATCCACGCAACGGCCAAACAACCCACGATCAGGAGGGCAGGAACGATCGTTCTCCACGGGGGTTGGCGGACCTTTCGAAGCAGCGTCATCGGTGGGACTGTTCCAACGGGTATTCCAATTGGCCAGAGGTGACTCGCCCGACAATCGGGGCTACAAACCATGAATGCCCTCCACCCGAAGACACTTCCTAGGAACCGTCGCGGCTACGGCGGCTTTAGCGCCGAAATTCCTCCGCGGCGCCGAGCCGACCTTTCTCCGTGCCGCGGTGATCGGCCACTCGGGCCGAGGAGACTACGGCCATGGGTTGGAAGGCATCTTCCAGAACCGGCCGGGCATCCAGTTGGTGGCGTTGGCCGATCCGGATGAAGTGGGGCGGAAGAAGATCGCAGAGAAGATCGGTGCACCGCGGACGTATGCGGACTACCGGGAGATGTTGGCCAGGGAGGAGCCGCAGCTCGTCAGCGTGGCCATGCGCCATGCGGACCAGCACCTCGAAATCATCCTCGCCTGCCTCAAGGCCGGTGCGCACGTGTATGCGGAGAAACCCTTCAGCCGCACACCGGCCGAGGCGGACGAATTGCTCGCCGAAGCCTCTCGTCGTGGGCTGAAGATCGCCGTGGCGCACACGATGCGTCTCGCGCCGCAGATGACGCGGTTCCGGCAGGCGTTGCGTGAAGGTCTTATCGGGGATGTCGTGGAGATGCGGGCCTATGGCAAACAGGACGCGCGTGCCGGTGGCGAGGATCTGATGGTCCTCGGCAGCCATTTAATGGACCTCATGCGCGCCATTGCCGGTGACCCGATCTCGTGCACCTCTCGCGTGCTTCAACAGGGCCGTCCAATCACGAAGTCGGACGCCCGGTTGGTGAAGGACAACGTCGGACTCGTAGCGGGCGATGAAGTGTTCGCGACCTTCGCATTTCCCAACGGCGTCAACGCGTCGTTTACCAGTTCGGGGCGGCTCAAAGAAACCGTCGGCGAATGGGGCATCAAGATCCTCGGCAGCAAAGGCGCGGCCCGGATCAATTGCGACGTGCCGGCGCTCGTCTTTGTGCGTCGTGGCGGCAAGTGGTCGTCGGCCGGCCGCAACGACGAATGGACGCCTCTCGACGCGAAGGATCTGCGGACCGTCGCTGAGACGAGGATGAATCCCGTCGCCGATTGGTTGGAGGCGATCGCCAAGAACCGTGAGCCCGAATGCAGCGGCCGCAACGGCGCGCTGGCCGTCGAGATGGTGATTGCGATCTACCAGTCCGGCCTTGCCGGCGGAGCTCCAGTTGCTTTTCCGCTGAAGGCTCGCACGCATCCGCTCGCACCTTAGTGCGCGGCCTCCGGGCTTGCCTGGCGCCTTCGCCGGATCAGATTCACCCGCATGCCCCAACCGCGAACCAACGCATTTCTGCGCGCCGCTGTCGCGATGGCGCTGTGCGTGGGGTTTGGTTCGGCGGTGTTGCTTCTCAATGGATGCGGCGAGCAGAAGAAAGGCGCCGTTGCATCGGCGGGCCCGGTTCCAGCCGGCCAGGGTTCTCTGGTCGGGTTACCCGCCGCTCAAGCGGCCAACAAACCTCCCGGCTATACGGGTTCTGCGGCCTGCCAGGAATGCCACGAGTCGCAGCACAAAAGCTGGCACCGGTCGTTTCATCGGACGATGACGCAGACGCCGGACGGCGATCGGATCCATGCGGATTTCGACAACGTCACGCTGCTGCTGGGCGACGAGCAGTTTCACTTGTCGATGGAGGGCACGAACCGGTGGGTCACCATCACCGACCTCGCCCCCGAAGTGGCGCCCGGTCAGCCGAAGCCCGAGCCGTTCAAGATTCAGCCGAGCCTCGTCACCGGATCGCACCACATGCAGGTCTTCTGGCTACCGGGTGGAACGGACGGCGATGCGCACGTCGGGTTTCCCTTTACGTGGTTGAACGAGGAACGCCGTTGGGTTCCGCGGCATGACACGTTCATCCGCGATCCGAACGCCCAACCGCCCGTCGAGGTCTGGAACGCCTCCTGTGTAAGGTGCCACACGACCGGCGCCCAACCGGGATGGGATCAGTCGGAAAAGATTTTTCACACCCGCACCGCCGATCTGGGAATCTCCTGCGAGGCCTGCCATGGGCCGGGTGAAAAGCACATCGGACACTGGCGAGCCGAGAAGTCCGCAGGCCGGAACAAGCTGGCCGAAGGAGCGCGAGACGGAACGATCGTCCACCCGGAACACCTGCCGCCGCAGCGGGCGTCGCAGATCTGCGGTTCGTGCCATTCGATGAAGTGGTTCGACAAGTCAGAGAACTGGTCCGTGACCGGATTCCGTTACCGGCCCGGCGACGACCTCGATGCGACGACGCCCGTCATGCGGCCGACGCAGTTGGACAAGCAGCCGTGGCTGAAGGACGCGGCCGCAAAACATCCCGCTTTGCTCGACGAGTTCTTCTGGAAGGACGGCATGGTCCGCGTGTCGGGACGCGAATTCAACGGCCTGATCGAATCACCCTGCTATCCACATGGCACGACGAAGACCACGATGTCGTGCCTCTCGTGCCATTCGCTCCACAAGAGCGAGCCGGCCGACCAGCTTGCGCGCGGGATGGAGGGAAACCAGGCCTGCCTGCAGTGCCATGAGAAGATGCGTTCCGATGTCCCCGCCCATACGCGGCACGGCGCCGCATCGAGCGGATCGCTCTGCTACAACTGCCACATGCCGCACACCACCTACGGCGTGCTCAAGGCCATCCGCAGCCACGAGATCAGCAGCCCGAAGGTGGCGGTGGAGCTGGCCACCGGACGGCCCAACGCGTGCAACCTATGCCATCTCGACCGGACGCTCGGATGGACCGCCGGGCATCTCGAGAAGTG
>JAYUUX010000643.1:0-5430 GCA_043754645.1 Verrucomicrobiales bacterium
GGCGGACTTCATCTACGACCAGATCTCGTCGGACCTTATCAATTCCGGTGAGTTGGAGCGGGAATACGATGAGATCATCCTCAAGCAACGCGACAAAACGAAGGACGGAGCCCTCCGTTCCAGCCTCTGCGCGCTCATCTTCCTGATCGGAAAACTCCCTCGCACACCAGGAGCCGACGATGGTGTCCGCGCAACCACCGAAACCCTGGTGGACCTGTTGATCGGCGACCTCAAAAACGACCGGCCGAAGCTGGAGCAGCAAGTGCCCATCCTTCTCAAGAAACTTGTGGATGCGGGGCAGCTGATGGCGGTGGAATCCGAGTTTCGCCTCCAAACCCGCGAGGGAGCGGTATGGACCCACGACTTCAACCGTCGTCGCACGGCGGCGCTCAACGACGATGAACGGATCAACACGAAGCGGACAGAACTCCTCCGCGAAGCCCTGAAGCAGGCGCTCAAACCCGTCTCCCTCCAGCAGGGCAATTCACGCCAACCGCGCAAGCTTGTCTGCGAACTCAGCTCAAGCCGTCCGCAGTCGGCAGCCGACGAAGTCACCCTTTGGGTCCGCGACGGCTGGAGCGACGACGAGAAATCGGTCCTCAACGACGCGCGAGCCGCAGGGGTCAACAGCCCGCTGCTCTTCGGCTACCTGTCGCGGCTCCACCACGAGGAGCTGCGACAGGCTATCGCCTCGCGGATCGCCGCCCAGGAAACGTTGGACTCCCACGGACCTTCTTCCACGCCGGAGGCCATCGAAGCGCGCAAGGCCGTCGAGACCCATCTTGAAGTGGCCCAGCACCGGATCTCCGAGCTCCTTGGCCAGATTGTCGGCGGCTCCAAGGTCTTCCTCGGCGGTGGACAGGAGGCCAACGGCATCGAGCTCGCCGACAAGGCGCAGGATTCCGCGTCGTGCGCGCTGGAGCGGCTGTTCCCACAATTCTCCGAGGCTGATCACGCGAACTGGGGCAACGTCTTCAACCGTGCCAAGTCCGGCGATGTGGGAGCGTTGTCACAGGTCGGTTACCCGGGCGATGTCACCAAACATCCCGTCTGCCGCCGCATGCTCGATCTCATCGGTGCGGGAAAGAAGGGCAAGGAGATCCGTGAGGCCTTCAAGTCCGCTCCCTTTGGCTGGCCCCAGGATGCCATCGACGGTGCGCTCCTCGTGATGGTCGTTGCCGGCAACCTGCGGGCGACGCTCAACGGCCAGCCCGTGCAGGCGTCGGCACTGCCGCAAAATCAGGTGGGTGTCGCCAGCTTCTATGTGGACGTTCCGCCGCTCAACGTGCAGCAGCGCCTGGATCTCAAGGCCCTGTTCCAGAAGGCGGGCGTCACCACGCAGAACGGCAAGGAACCGGAGGCCGCTGCCCAGTTCCTGACCGCCATGCTCGCCCTCGCCGACTCTGCCGGCGGCGAGCCTCCCCGGCCCGAGCCTCCGGGCAAACATCCCATTCGTGATTTCCAGATGCTCAGCGGCAACGCCCAGCTCCTCCAGATTCACGCCGCGAAGGAGACCCTCGCCGGGAGCGCGGCCTCATGGAAAAAGAGCGCCGATGGCATCGGCAAACGCTGGCCGGCTTGGGAACGCCTCCAATGCTTCCATGGGTTCGCGCAGGGCCTGCCGGAAGGGGATTCCTGTGGGAAATCCATGGCCGCCATTTTGGAACAACGCGGGCTCCTGGCCGAACCGGACGTCGTGCCGGAGCTGACGAAACAGCTCACCGCCGCCCTCCGCCTCGCCCTTGGAAAGCTTCAGGACGAGCTCGCCGGGGCTTTCGTCCTCGGCAACGAAAAGCTCGCGGCCGCGGAGGTGTGGGCCCGCTTGAAGGATGAGCAGCGCGCCGCACTCGCCACCACCTGCCATCTCACGCCGCCGGCGAAAGCGCCCATCCGCACGGACGAGGAAATTCTCGACGCCTTGCGAGCCCGCACCCTGACCGACCGGCGCAACCTGCTCGATGCCGTGCCGCAACGGTTTTCACGCGCGTTGGAGGAGGCCGCCAAGTTGGCCAGCCCCGAGGCCGTGCGCGTCGTGCTGCCCAGCGGCATTATCAAGACCCCGGCCGAACTGGACCAGTGGCTCTCCGGCGCGCGCAAGCTCGTTGAGGAAAAGCTCAAGGACGGGCCTGTGATCGTTTGATTGAAATGCCGAAAAAGCAGGTGCCTTGATGTCATCTTCCCTGGAAACCAGAAACGGTCCGGAGTTTGAGCAAAAGATCGGCCAATTGATGGACCGGTTGATGCCGCATTCCTATCTCTCGGGCGTTCCTGTTTTTCGAGCCGATGCCGCAATTAATCTGGATAGCATGGCCAACGAGATCGATTTCATCGGTCACGTAAGAAAAGGGCGGCGGCATACGATCCTGCTCATAGAGTGCAAAGCGTGCCCCGTGACAGGTCCAGAGGACGGACGGGGCAACTTCGCCCGCCTTACACCCAGCGGACCGTGGCTGGCACACTATCGGAACGGCGAAAAGCCTATCAAAAAGCAGCTTGGGGCCCAGCGTCTGGCTCTGCTGACAAACTTGGAGCCACTCGAAGGAGAAGTCGGCATCCATGCTGTGGTGGTGGCGTCCAATCCCGACGGACTTGATCAGGAACCGGGAACGATCACCACCCAGGAACTGCCTTCGTTCACGCTCTCCGTCGTCCGTGCTGACCGGTTCGAGAAGTTTCTACAGACCTTGCTCGAAGAGGGCACCGCGCTCCGCGTGCAACAGTCCGAAATCCTCCGTCGCATCAGGCTTGGACAAGCGGTTCCGGTCTTGGGCCATCCCGAGATCTACAACGCGATCGAGTATGCCCTTCGCTGCAGGGCTTTCATCGACTCCGAGATCTTCCGCCATCTTGACTTGAAGCCGGGACGCTGGGCAATCAACGGCTCCGCGGGCATGGGCAAGAGCGTGCTGCTGATCTATGCCACCATGGTGCTGATCACGGACCGGTTCGTCGACACGCTCAGGGACGGCAGCCGCTTTCTACAGGCATTCGCGGAAGGGGCAGCGAAAGCAGGACTGACTCCATTGGAGAAACGCCGGGTCTGGGTAATCTCCCACACTGAAAAGCAGCGCGATATGCTGGAGCGGATGTTCGTCCGCTTCACGGAACTCTTCAGCGAGCTCGACAGCTACAACGAATACCGGCGGGTGAAGCCGGAGTTCCATGTCTTCAGCGATGTTTCCACCATCGACTGCAACGTCCTCTTGGTCGACGAGGCCCATGATCTGGGTCCAGACGGAGAGAAGCGGGTCTGTGACTGGCACTCCGAGGAATCAGGCAGGTATCTTGTGATTGCCTGCGATCGACATCAGAAACTCCGTCTTGCGCGGGACTCAACCCGGATGATTGCCGGTTTGGACTTCTCCCTCTGCACCCGGAAGCTGAACCGCAACTACAGGAATCCTTTCCCCGCCTACGCCGGGACCCTGGGACTTCTGTTCCGCTGGTTTGCCAACGACGGTCCCAAGATCCTGCCAAAGTTGAAGCAGCTCACCGGTGAGTTTGGGTTCGGCGAGGCAACCGAGGAACAAAACGGGCTGTTGCTCCTACGATCCCGCAACGACGCCCATCCGGCCAACAACTGGTCGCACATGCTGTCCTCCTTTCCTTCGGCGCAAGCGGCCTACCAGCAGCTCTCCGAGTTTCCCCTGCGCAAGGAGCATGTTCTTTGGGTTCGTTTTTCGCCGGAGGAAAGCGACTTCAACTACGAATGCCTCCAGCAGTGGAGCTACCACAGCGTTTACGGTTCCGATGCTCCCGACCTCCTGGACAAATACGTGAAGGGACAGGAGTTCTCGGTGGTGGTCATCGAAGGACTACCGGAAGCGTTCTCTTGGATGAAAGCCGCCGGCAACCGTCCCCGGGATCTCGGACAGGCCAGGGTGGACATGTGGCAGGCACGCAGGATGGCTTATCTCGCCGCCAGCCGTGCGACCGTTTTCCTCTACTTCATCCTGCCGTCCAACACTCCGAATGACGTCGTCGAGGAGTTCTCGTCGATGTTCCGTCAGCTGGCCTGCAAATCGCCCCAGGAGAGCCCGTCAGGCACCCAATGGGAGCTCCGCATCCTCGAAACCAAGGAAGCCGAATCCTTCGACTCCTACGTGGACGCGATCGAAGCGGAGCCGCTCGTCCCTTCGTCCCCGGCTCCGGCTCCGGCGATTTCCGATCCCCCCATCGAATCCATTGGGACTCTGGGGGAAGGAAGCTCCAGCCCGCAAATCGCCGAGGCATCCCCGGTTCGGAAATCCGATCCGGGCTCCGAGGAAAACCCTCTTGCCCCAGTCCTGCCGAAGAAAAACTCGGGATCTTCGCGGAAAGCAATAGAAGCGTTGGGTTCGGCGGCGACCGTGGAAGCAGTGGCTAACGCCTTAAACCGGGATGTGGCCGCATTGGTGAGAAAGCTCGCGGCCAAAGGATTTCCGAACCTTGGCCCCCAGTCCAAGGTCAGTGTCCGCTTCGTGCTCGAAATGGAGGGCGGGTCGGAGGAAAAACCCCAGATTCATATCCCGTTGCCGACGGCATCGGCCCCGATAGTTTCGCATAAGGGGAACCTTCCTAAGGCGGTCTCTGCGCCCGGTCCTGTCGGGAGTCCCACCGTTCTCCCCCCCACGAATGGAGACAGCGGACAGCCTCCTCAGCCGGGCCTGAGCTACTCCTTGTCTGATCTGACTGCCCAGATGGGCCTGCCGGAACCACTCATAACCCGGTTTCTTGAAGCCGACGGGCTGCCGCTCACCGCCACTCTAAGTGGACGGGTTGAGGGCGCCGCCGTGGACAAGCTGGTGCGAAAACTTGCCGGCGACGGCGGCATCGCAGCCATGAAGCGGGCTTCGACGACGAGGACGACGGTCAAGTCTCTCGCAAACCACCTCGGAATGAGACCGCACGCCGTGGTCCGGGATTTGATGAACGACCGGTTGCTTCTGACCGTGGACGACACGATTCCGTATGAGAAGGTCGTTCGCCTTTGCCACTTCCATAACAAGACCATTCCGGGAACCGCAGGCGCCCTCTCCGCAAAATCATGAGCACTCTTCCCTCTAAACTCCGCGGTGACCTGGAAAAGACCGCCAAGAAGGCTCGCAACGTCGCCACCGTCGGCGCGCAGAAGGCGCTCGAAGCCCTGGCCGTGCATGAGCCTGATCCTTACCGGCACATGGATGAGACGCAGCGGACGCATCGGCGCAAACTCCGCGCGCAGGCCAAGCAGCTTGGCGATGGCGAGAGCCAGACCAAGCGTGGCGCTTACGAAATCAAGCATCTCGTCGAGAAGCTCGCCTACGACCAGTGGCATCGGCTGCTGTTCGCTCGCTTTCTGCTGGAGAACAACCTCCTCATCTCGCCCGAGCACGCCGTATCAGTGTCGCTGGACGATTGCGAGGAACTCGCGCCGTCGCTGGGCTTGAAGGATGCCTGGGCGGTCGCCGC
>JAYUUX010000644.1:0-13751 GCA_043754645.1 Verrucomicrobiales bacterium
CGTGGGCCGCGCCGGCGTCGGCGTGGACAACGTGGACGTCGAGGCCGCCACCGCCCGCGGCGTGGTCGTCATGAACACTCCGGCCGGCAATACGATCACCACGGCCGAACTGACGTTCTTCATGCTGGGCTCCATTGCCCGCAAGGTTCCCGCCGCGCACGCCACCATGGCCGCCGGGAAGTGGGACCGGAAGGCGTTCCAAGGCACCGAAGTTTTCGGCAAGACGCTCGGCATCCTCGGCGCCGGCCGCATTGGCACGGAAGTCGGCAAGCGCGCCCTCGCCTTCGGGATGCGCGTGGTGGCCTACGATCCTTTTCTCACCGAAACGCGCGCCAAGCAGCTCGGCTTCGAGCTTGCGACGGATGTCGACGACGTCTACCGGCAGGCCGACTTCATCACCGTCCACATGCCGGTGACCGAGCAGACCAGGGGAATGTTGAACTCCGACGCCTTCGCCAAGATGAAGCCCGGCGTCCGTATCGTGAACTGCGCCCGTGGCGAGATCATCGCCGAGGCGGATTTGTTGGCCGCGCTCGAATCCGGCAAGGTCGCCGGAGCCGCCCTCGACGTCTTCTGCGTGGAACCGCTCCCGGCCGACTCGAAGTTCCGCACTTTGCCCAACGTCGTCCTCACCCCGCACCTCGGCGCGAGCACGGAAGAAGCCCAGGAGAAGTGCGGCATCGAAGTCGCCGAAGTTATTTCCGGGTTTCTCCTCAGCGGCGAAGTGCGCAACGCGGTGAACCTCCCCGGCGTCGACGCCAAGACCTACGAATTGGTGAAGCCCTACATCGCCCTCGGAGAGAAGCTCGGCAGCCTGCTGGGCCAGCTCGCCCCGGCGAACGTCGACCGCATCCACATCACCTACGGTGGCAAGGCGCAGGAATTGCCGAACACCGACCCGATCACGCGCGCCATTCTCCTCGGTTACCTCGCGCATGGGTCCTCGGTGAAGGGCGTCAACAACGTCAACGTCCGCAGCGCCGCCAACGCCACCGGCCTCAGCGTCGAGGAGAAGCGTTCCGACGAACCCGTCACCTTCAACGAATGGCTCCACGTCCAGTTGTTCAACGGCGAGGAGAAGATCCTCAGCGCCGGCGGCACGTTCTTCGGATCGCCGAACAATCCCCGCATCGTCCGCCTCTACAGCCAGCCCGTGGAGATCCCGATCAGCGGCACGCTCCTGCTTCTGACCAACAAGGACCGGCCGGGCATCGTCGGCTACCTCGGCACCCTGCTGGCCAAGCACAACGTCAACATCGCCAACATGAGCCTCGGCCGCGACGCCGCCGGCGGCCAGGCCCTCACCGTCTTCGTTCTCGACAGCAAACCGTCGGATGCCTGCATCGCAGAAATGCAGAAGGACAAGGACATCACCAACGTCCGCGTCGTCACCCTTTGAACCGAATCCGCCCCATGAAGCGCTACCTGATACTCTCCCTCGCCGTCTCGGCGACCATCGTCTCCGCCACGTCCGCGGCCTTCGCCGCCGATGCCACGAAGGCCGCGTCCAAACTGGACGGGCTGTTCGAGGACAAGACGGTCGCGAAGGCGAAGACCTTCGAGATCAAGGAAAGCCAGCTGGATTCGGCCTTCGCCGAATTCGTCGCGGCCGCCGCCGTCCAGGGACAGCAGATCCCGGAGAACCTGCGCAACGGGATGCGTTACCGCGTCCTCGAAAAGTTGATCGCCTCCAAGACCGCCAGCGCGCGGGCAAACGACGACGACAAGAAGGTCGCCACCGCGAAGACCGAAAAGGTGATGGAGCAGACCACCCAGATGCTCGGGAGCACCGAGGCGCTGGAGCAACGCCTCAAGGCGACCGGCCAGACGGTCGGCAGCTTCCGGACGAACACCTACAACCAGAATCTCATCCAGGCGATCTTGGACCGGATCCTCCGGCCGACGGCGGCGGTCGTGACCGACGCGCAGGTGAAGGAGTTCTACGACAAGAATCCGGCCCGGTTCGAGCGGCCCGAGATGGTCAAGGCCAAGCACATCCTGATCTCCGCGATGGACCGCCAGGCAAACACGCCGCTGCCTGAACCCAAGCGCAAGGAAAAGCTGGAGATGGCCCGGCGCATCCAGGACCGGGCGGCCAAGGGCGAAGATTTCGACGCCCTCGTGAAGGAGTTTTCGAACGACGACGGCTCCAAGGCCCGCAACGGGGAATACGCTTTCGCCCGCGGCCAGCTCGGTGCGGCGTCCAAGGCCTTCGAGTCGGCCGCCTTCACCATGAAGGCCGGACAGATCAGCGATGTCGTGGAAACGGCCTATGGCTTCCACATCGTCAAGCTGATCGAGAAGACGCCGTCGGAGAAGATCGCCTTCGACAAGGTGTCCAAGGACATCCGGGAAGCTCTCTCGGGCGCGGAGCTCCAGAAGCAGATCCCGGGTTTCCTCGCGCGCATCCAGAAGGAGGACGGCGTGGAGATCCTCATCCCGATGCCGCCCGAGCTGAAGGCCGAGATGGAAGCGGCCGCGAAGGCCGAAGCAGCGGCCCCGGCGGTGAAGTAACGGCAGGCCGGAAAGCCGGCGGCGCCGGGCTCGGCTTCAATACTTCTTCGAGAACCGTTTTCCAGGCGGCTCCTCCTCGGGCGGCGTGGACGCAGGAGTCGACGGCTGGGCGGCGGGTTCTTCGCCGACCTGGGAACCGATCGCCTCGACGAAGGCCAGTTGAAGCGTGGACAGCGTCCGTGTCAGCAGGTGCTTCTCTTCCGCGGTGAGGTTGCCCTTGGTTTTTTCCTGCAGCATCTCCACCTGGTCGATCAGCATCTTCGCGCCTTCGATCTCGAGCATCGTCCGGCCGGTTTCCGGATTTGGGATGCGCCCGAGGAAGATGAGGGCGGTGTTGCCGAGATGGATCACCATGTCGGCGAAGATGGCCGACATGATCTCCTCGCGGGTCGCGTTGGCGAGGGCGTCCTCGTTCAGTTTTGTCTCGGGGTTCATGCAGGGAAATCTTTGGACCGGACTACCGGGACCTCCGGCGCTTGATGGCGGTGATGTCGGACATCAGGAACTGGATCAGGCGACGCAGACGCGGTTCGACTTCGACGGTCTCGAGCATCTCCTGGCGTTGCCCCGGTTCCGGCAGGAGGGCGCAGGACACGAGGTCCGCCACCTGGTCGGCGTCGTTGAGTGTTTCAAGGTATTCGATGACCTCCTTCGCGGTGAGGAACGCCTTCTCCTTGCCCTTCTTCCCGGCGGCCTTTTCGGGTGTGGCGAAGGGTCGTGCGGAACCCATCTTGACCCGTTCACCCACCAGGTCGCGGACTCGGGCGAGGAGGGCGTCGATGTGGATGCTGTCCTCCTGCTGGGCCTGGAGCGCGCGGATCTCCACCCGGCGATAGGGCTTGTAGCTGATCGTCCGGACGATCTCCACGCGGGTGATGCCCTGGAGGATCAGGTGGGAGGTTTCATCGTCGTTCTGCACCGACACGCGGATCAGGCCGAGGCCCGCGACGGGAAGGGGGCTTTCGCGCTTGGCGCCGGGCTTCTGCATGGCCACGACGAACATGCGGTTGGAGTCCAGCGAGTTCTCCAGCATGCGCCGGTAGCGCGGCTCGAAGATGTAGAGCGGGAGCATCGCCTGCGGGAACAGCGTCGCGTTCGGCAGGATCATCACGCCGACATCGCGTGGAAATTTCATGAACGGAATCTATGGGGCGGCGTCAGATTGGCAAGGCGGGCCCGGGCTTGCGTGTCCGTGGTCTTGCCCCACAGTCCATCCAGCTTATGAAAGCAAAGGTCGCAATTCTCCTGCTCCTGCTCGTCGCCATCGGTTTGGGCGTCGCGCTCGTGAAACTCAACCAGACGATCGAACAGGAGCGCGCCACCTCGGCCACCATCAAGGCCAACTGGGGCAATTCGTCCAACGAGGCCGTGTCCCTGCGCGGCGAGTTGAACGAGTCCAAGACCGTCAACCTGACGCTTGAGACCAATCTCAACCAGCGCTTCTCCGAGCTGACCACGCTTTCAAACGACCTGGCGGCCACCATCGCCAATCTCGACAAGACCCGCGTTGAAGCCGCCGCCGCCGCCGCCAAAGCCGCGGGCCTCTCCGCCGCCGAGATCGCCAAACGCGACGAGCAGATCGGCAAGCTCACGACGGATCGCGACGATCTCAGCAAGGAAGTGAACGACCTCAAGGGCGCGATCACGAAGCTCGACACCCAGATCCAGGAGACGCAGCGCAAACTGGCCAGCTCCGAAGGCGAACGCACCTTTCTCGTGAAGGAACTCGCCCGCCTCCAGAAGGAGAAGGCCGAGCTGGAACGGCAGTTCAACGACCTCGTCGTCCTCCGCGAGCAGGTCAAGAAGCTCAAGGACCAGCTCTCCGTCGCCAAGCGCCTCGAATGGCTCCGCATGGGAATCTACGAACGCCGCGACATGAAGGGCGGCCAGTTGCTCACGCAGGGCGTCCGTCCCAAGGCCCCGGCGACCAACGACTCGTCGCTCAAGGTCGACTTGAAACAGAGCGGCGAGGTCAAGGTCCAAGGCGGCGCCACCAACGCGCCGGCCCCGAAGTGAACCCCGTCGGCGACGCCTCGTCCGGTTTGTTGATCGATTCGCATGGCCGCGTGTTGCGCGACCTCCGGGTCAGCATCACCGACCGATGCAACTTCCGCTGCCTCTATTGCCTGCCCGAAACCGAGGAAGCGGCGGATTTTTACCGCAATCGTTTCGTTCCGCCCGGCAAGGATCCGGCCGAAGGCACCCCGATCCAGCGCGAATGGAAACCAGAGTCCAAGATCCTGACCTACGAGGAGATCGCCCGCGTCGTCCGCATCTTCGCCGAATTGGGCATCCGCAAGCTCCGCCTTACCGGCGGCGAACCGCTGCTCCGCCGGGAAGTCGAAAAGCTGGTCGGCCTCGTCTCCGCGATTCCCGGTATCGACGACCTCGCGCTGACGACCAACGGTTTCCTGTTTGCGAAGAAGGCGCAGGCACTCAAGGCGGCCGGCTTGAAGCGCATCAGCTTCAGCATGGATTCGCTGGATCCCGAAAACTTCAAGCGCATGACCGGCCGGGCCGGTCTCGATGAAGTGCTCGCCGGCATCCGGTTGGCGCAGGAAATCGGGCTGAACCCGGTCAAGGTGAACGCCGTCGTCATCCGCGGGCTGAACGACCACGAGATTGAGGCGCTCGCCGGGTTCGCCCGCGAACACGATCTGAGCTTCCGCTTCATCGAGTTCATGCCGCTCGACTCGAAACGCTCCTGGCAGCGGGATCTCGTAGTCCCTTCGCGTGAGATTCTGCAGAGGCTTCAAGCCCGTTTCCAGTTGGTGCCGGTCGCCTCCGACAACAAGTCGGAGACCGCCCGTCGCTGGCGGTTCGCCGACGGACGCGGCGAGATCGGCCTGATCGCGCCGGTGAGCGAGCCCTTCTGCGGCCACTGCAACCGCATCCGCCTCACGGCCGATGGTCAGATCCGCACGTGCCTGTTCAGCCTGCATGAGCATGACCTTCGCATCCGGTTGCGGTCGGGTGAGAGCGACGAGCAGATCAAGGACTTCATCCGCGAGGTCGTGGGCCACAAGGAAGACCGCCATCACATCGGCGAACCCGAGTTCGTCCAACCCGAGCGCACCATGAGCTGCATCGGGGGGTGAGGTTTCTCTCCTAATCCTACTCTTCCTCATTCTCTTAGTCGCGAAGGTGAGGAGAAGGGGATTACGATTAAGAAAACGATAAGACGCATCGACCACATGAGCCGCAACACTTCACTTCTTTACTGTCTAGCCCCCGTTTTGGTCTTAGTCGGTTGCTCTACCGCAGGGCCGCTTTCCCGGTCCAATGAGAAGGTTCGTGCGTCGATACTGAAGCGGACACCGTTGGGATGTTCCAGTGATCAAGTTTACGGATTAATTAAGGACAAGCATTTGTCAGTGCATTCTGAGAGCCGTAACAGAGGATTTATGATGCGTAGTCCGGGTCAGAATGAAGCGCATTTAGTTGAGGTTGGCAGCAGCTTCGTGGCTTGCGTGCTTGGCACTACGCATTTCGTGATGTTTCCTTTCGAGACCACGAAGTATGCATATTGGGGTTTTGACAAGAGCGGTCGCCTGATCGGTGTGTGGATCGATGAGGATACCGATGCGCCATGAGAGATGCGTCTGATATCAGAAGATTGCGCAACCTCCCCGCCCCTTGCGCCGACGCCCCTTGTTCCACACGCTGGCAGCCGTTGAATTTTTGACCCGATATGCCGACCTACGAATACGTCTGCACCAAGTGCGGCCACCAGTTTGAGAAGTTCCAGTCCATGAAGGACGACGCCCTGAAGACCTGCCCAGCCGACCTGTGCGGCCGGAAGAAGTGGGGCAAGGGCAAGGTCGAGCGCCAGATGGGCGGCGGTGCCGGGCTCATCTTCAAGGGCAGCGGATTCTACATCACCGACTACCGCAGCAAGGGCTACACGGAGGCTGCCAAGAAAGATTCATCGAGCTCCAGTTCCACTCCTGCGGCTCCCGCCGCCGCGGCGCCCGCGACTCCCGCGCCCGCTGCCTCGAAGCCGGCGGCCTCTCCGGCCGCGGGAAGTTCTTCCAAGTCGGGCGGCGCCAAGAAATAGGCTGACGGTTTCGCCATGTGTGGCAACTTCCACGCCGTGTTCCCGATCGCTTCCAAGCCGGCCGTGCTGCTCAGGGCGGTGATGGTCGTGGCGATGTTCTGGTGGTCTGTGGGTGCCGCATCGGCGCAGCCCGGCGCGTTCCAGATCGAGAGCGCTTCCAAGCAGTTCGTCGTCATCGGCCCGCCGGGCCTGAGCACCCCGATGATGGTGCCCATCGGCAAGCCGTCGAAGGACCTGATCCGGCTGGACCCGTCACTTGTCGCCATTTCATCCGAACGGGTGAAGGCCGCCTTGCTGAAGGCGCTGGGCCAGCGGGACCGCTGGGGAGGCTTGGCCGGCTCGGGCATCTCGGTGGTGGCTCCGGGGCGCATCTACCTCCGCGTATCGGCCCAGCAGGGGGACCAGATTGCCGTCGTCCGGAACCGGGTGCCGCAGGGTTGGAACTACTCCATCCAGTTGCCGCTTCAGATGGACCGCAACCGGTTCATCACACTCATCACCCAGGTGCTGCTGGTGGATCTCTGCAACCCCGGCCGCAACGACACCGCGCTGGACCTGCCGTCGTGGCTCACCGAAGGCCTCATCGCCCACATCAAGAGCAGCGCGTCCGAGGAGCTCGTCCTCGAAGCGAGCACATCCTTCAACCAGCCCCGGGTGGGATCGGACTCGATCCGCCCCTTGCGCGAGCTTTTCCAGAACCGGTCCCCGCTGTCGTTTGATGAACTCAGCTGGCCCTCGGGAGTATCGGCGGAACGGGGCGGGCTCTTCGTTCCGTCATCCGAGCTTTTCGTCTACGAACTGCTGCGGATGGAAGGGGGCCGTGAGGCCCTGCGCCGGATGATCGGCGACCTCGGACGCTTCCGGAACTGGCAGTTCGCCTTCTTCGAATCGTTCCAGCGCCGGTTCAAGCAGCCGGTCGACGTCGAGAAATGGTGGGCCGTCCAGATCGCGGCCGTCATGGGACGCAACCCTGTCCAGATCCTGACGCCGGCCCAGTCGTTGTCCCGCCTGGAGGAGATCATCAGCGTGCCGGTGGCCATCCAGCAGACCTCGAATTCCGTCGCGCGGGCCGCCCACGTGACTCTCCGGCAAGTGGTGACCGACTGGGAGTTCAGCCGCGAGAATCCCGCGCTCCGCCGCATGCAGGACGACCTCGCCGGACTGCGCTTCCGGTCCGCGCCGGAGTTGATCCGGCTGATCGAGAACTACCGGGCCGGTATCGAACAGTATCTCCAGGAACGTGAGCCGCGCATGCGCTACGATGCCCGGCAAAAGGCCCCGCTTTCGACCGCCGCCTTGAAAAAGGCGATGCTCCGGCGGCTGGACGAGCTCGATGTCGACCGGGCCGAAGCCCGGCGGGTGCTCTACTCGTCCTTCGCCAATTCCGAGGCGGAACGCCGCAGCGCCATGACGAATGCGCTGAATGCCGTTCGCCAGCTTCCTCGTTAGTGGCTGTCGGCCTGCTTTGCCGGAACGATGCCGCCGGAATGCGACCGCGAAGCGGCTGGTGGAAGGTAGGGCATCGCATCTTGCCTGCCCAGATCGCTTCCGGCATGGAACCAAATGGTGCGGTCCTATCAGGTCGTCGTTCTGTGCGGACACCGTTGTCAGTTCGGGGCAGGCTGGAAGCCCGCCCTACCTTCAACTTCATCGTTCGTGCTTTGCCGGCGGTCGGGCTGCGTTCTGCGTCTCCGGTCGCGTTCTTACGTTTCCTTCCCGATGCGCCGACCTACAATCTGTCCGGCGACGTTGTATGGCCTCCATCGAAATGACACCCCCTACAGGCGAACGGCTTGTCCGATTCGTCGGTGACTGGCTCCGTTTTACCCTGCGTGTTCCCGGCGGTCTTCCTGCCGGCGGGCGGGTCCTGCTCCGGACGAACATCGGCAAGGCCGTCACGCTTCGCCGTGAAATCATCGCGTCGCACGCCGGCAAACGCCCGCTGTCCGTCTCCTTTTGGCGCGACGTGCCGATGCGCCCGGTCGCCGGCAGCGCCGAGCTGTTCGAGATATCGCTTCCGTTGGCCGAGGTCGGTTTCTTCCGCGCGAAGGCCTACTGGGTGGACGAACGCGGCTGGCAGCACTGGCCGGACGGCGAGGACTTCGGCCTGTCGGTCCATCCCGATTCCGCCCGCACCGCCAACACGATCTACTGCGCCTTCACCCGCATGTTCGGCGACACGCAGAAGGCCGCGCGCACCCGTGACGACGCGCTCGAAGCCCGCCTGCGGAAGATGGAGGACGAGGGTTATTCGGTCATTCCCAAGTCCGGCACCTTCCGCGACCTGAAGAAGGAATTGCCCCACATCTTCGGCACGCTCGGCTGCCGCATCCTGCATCTCCTTCCGGTGAATCCGACCCCGACCGTTTTCGCGAAGATGGGCCGGTTCGGCAGCCCCTACGCGGCGCAGGACCTTGTCGCCATTGATCCCGCGTTGGTCGAATTCGACAACCGCACCAACGCCGTCGACCAGTTCATCGAACTCGCCGACGCCGTCCACCAGCGCGACGGAAGGCTCTTCATCGACATCGTCATCAACCACACCGGCTGGGGTTCGACGCTCTGGAACGAACACCCCGAGTGGTTCATGCGTGAACCCAATGGCAATTTCGCCAGCCCCGGCGCGTGGGGAACCGTCTGGGGCGATCTCGTCGAACTCGAGCCGCACCATATTGAACTTTGGGAACATCTCGCCGAGGCGTTTCTTGTCTGGTGTCGGCGTGGCGTGGACGGATTCCGCTGCGACGCCGGCTACAAGGTGCCGTTGCCCGTCTGGCAATTCATCGTCGCCCGCGTCCGCGAGGAGTTTCCCGACACCATCTTTCTCCTCGAAGGACTCGGTGGCGCTTGGGCCCTCACCGAGGCGCTGCTGACCGAAGGCGGAATGCAATGGGCCTACAGCGAACTCTTCCAGGAGTTCAGCGGCACCCAGATCGGCGGATATCTCGGCCACGCGCTCAAGCAGAGCGGGCGTGTCGGCGCGCTCGTCCACTACAGCGAAACCCACGACAATCTCCGCCTCGCCGCGAAGGGCCGCGACTGGTCGTTGATGAGGAACCGGCTGAGCGCCCTCACGAGCGTATGCGGCGGTTACGGCTTCACCTGCGGTGTGGAATGGCTCGCCGATGAAAAGGTCGAAGTCCATCAACGACGCGGACTGAACTGGGGCGCGCCCGTCAATATCACGGCGGAACTCGCCACGCTTAACCGGGTGTTGGCGGATCATCCGGCGTTCTTCGATGGCGCGTCGTTCACCCGCCTGAGCCCGCCTGGTTCGCCCATCTACGCGCTCCGGCGCGACTCGGCGGATGGCTGCGATTCCGTGCTGGTCCTCGTGAACACCGATCCCGAGGCCGAACACGCGCTCGGGTTGGCTGCGAGCGATCTGGAATTTCTCGGCCATGATCCCGTCAGCCTGTTGTCCGCGGGCGATTCGTCCCCCATGCCGCCCGTGATGCATCGTGATGCGGATGGATCGACCGTTCTGATCCAGCTCCGTCCCGCGAGCGTCATCTGCCTCGCGTCGAGCCTTGTTCCCAGCGGCCCGAACGGCGGGGAGTATCGGCGCCTTCGTGCCCAATCGGCTCTGGCCACGCAGGCGATGGCGGCCGTGCTCGTTCCCGAAGCGATGCCGCAATGGTCCGCCGCAGAACTTGCCGCCGCCATCCACGGCAACGCCGCCGGATTTCTTGCGGCCGTGTCGCGGATGTCTTTCGAGCACTCCTCGGAGGATCTGGCGAACGCTTTGGCCAAGTCGTCTGGTGTCTACCCGAACGTGGTTCTGTGGACGCCTGAGGATGTTCGTCGCGTCACACCCGTGCCTCCCCGGCATTGGATTCTACTGAAGGACGCCGTGCCCTTCCGAGCGACCGTGAGCGCGGTGGACCTTGGGAAGGCGCCGCTGCATCTCGAATCGGTTCCCGTTTCCGATGGCCACATCGCCGTGGTGCCCTCGACCTGGTGGACTGATGAGTGCATCGAACCGTCCGCGGACCATGGTGCGGTTACCGCCACGATCGCGCTGACGCGGTATGCGGCGATCGTGGAACGAATCAAGGCTTCGCTGCTCTTGCTGACGAATCGCCCGACCTATTCGGGCGACTTTGATGTCGCGTCGCCAGCGGCCCAGTCGGCCATGGTGCTGCTCACGAACGGACGCGGCGGCATGTCGCGGATGGCCGTCGATCTGGGACGGGTTTTCTCCAAATACGACTGCCTCCTGGGCGCAAACCTCCATGCGGAACTGCCGGTCGACCGCCACGTCTTCGCGAAACGGCTTCGCGCCTGGATCAATGTCGACGGCTTCATCACGCCGTTGAACCTCCAGAACCTCGCGGCTTTCCGGCCCGGGCCGCCGGCCGTCTGGACCTTCCGCGCGCACGCCGGCGATGAACGCACCGTCGACGTGCATCTATCGGCGGACATGCCCGATGGACAGAACGCGGTCGTGCTGAGATTCAGCCGTAGGCCGGGCGTCCCTGCCCGGCAAGTTGGTGTTGGAATCGATCCTAAAGAGAAGGTGGATGTAGGACTGGCCGGGCAAGGATGCCCGGCCTACGTCCGCATCACCGTCCGCGTGGATCTGGAGGACCGCAGTTTCCATTCGCAGACGGAACGCAACGCCGGTTCGGAACATCATTTCCGTTCGAACACGCGCCCGTTGGTGGACAGGCCCGGCTTTTCGTTCACACCGACCGCGGACCGACGGCTGCACGTCGTCGCCAGCGTGGGGCGGTTCTTTCCGGGTGAGGAATGGTCCACCTGCGGCCATCCGATCGAAGCGACCCGAGGACAAGTGGGGCAGGGCGACGCGTTCAGCCCTGGCTGGTTCGAGCTTCCGGTCGAGACGAATGGCGAAACGACTCTGATGGTATCGGCCGAATCGACGGAGGTGGCGTCGGCCCCGCTCTCGCCGACCTCTGGATCGCAGCGCGATTCAGCCCGCCCTGCGTCCGCTGACTCTTTTGCAGCCCAGCTTGGCATCGCCTCGAAGGCCTTCGTCGCGAAACGGGGCCGCGGAAAAACGGTCATCGCGGGATATCCGTGGTTCCTCGACTGGGGCCGCGATTCGCTCATCGCCGCGCGCGGGCTTCTGGCCGGCGGCCAATTTGACGCCGTGCGCGACCTGCTCGTGACGTTCGGACGATTCGTGGAGAACGGCACGTTGCCGAACACGATCCACGGTGACAACGCGTCCAATCGCGACACGTCGGATGCGCCGCTGTGGTTCGGGGTCGTGGCCGAGGATTTGGCCGATGAGATCCGGCGTCGGGACGGTGCAGCCGCGGTGACGTCATTCTACGCGTCGAAGCTCGATGAACGGGGCCGCTCATTGGCGGATGTCCTCCGCGATATTGCCGCCGGGTATCTCGCTGGAACGCCGAACGGCATTCGTGTGGATGCCACGTCCGGCCTCGTGTGGAGCCCGTCGCACTTCACCTGGATGGACACAAACTACCCCGCCGGCACGCCGCGCGAGGGCTATCCCATCGAGATCCAAGCGCTGTGGATTCGGCTACTCGCTCAACTCGACCGCATTGGCTGCGCGCCTGTGGCGGAACGTTGGGCCGTGCTGGCCGAGCGGGCGCGGGTGAATGTCGAGCGGCTCTTCTGGTTGGAGAAAAAGGGCTGGTTCGCCGACTGCCTCGGCGGCGTTTCAGGAATTGCGGCGGATCATTGCGTCCGCGACGAAGCGCTCCGGAGCAACATGCTTTTCCTCGTGAGCCTCGGGTTGGTGAAGGACGAACGCGCCCGCCGCAGCGTCGAGGCCGCGCGGCGTTGGCTGGTGATTCCGGGCGCGCTCCGTTCGCTGGCGCCGCTGCCCGCGACTCCCACCCACCCGGTCTATGGCAATGGCGGCCAGTTGCTGAACGATCCCGGGTTCCCGTATTGGGGCCGCTATGAAGGCGACGAGGACACGCGCCGCAAACCCGCCTACCACAATGGCACCGGCTGGGGTTGGACGCTGCCGGTCTTCTGCGAGGCGCTCGCCATGGCCTACGGCAGCACGCCCGAAGCCATCGCCGCCGCCAAGGCCTACCTTGCCAGCACGGCGGAACGCCTGAAGGAAGGCTGCCTCGGCCAGCTCCCCGAGAACACCGACGGCGATGCTCCGCACGTCCAACGCGGCTGCGATTCCCAAGCCTGGAGCGTCACGGAAGCGCTGCGGGTGTGGAAGAAGCTGGACTGGTAGGGCGAAGGCTCCGGCCGAGCCGCCTCGAAGCATTGGAATACCAAGCCAGTGGCACGCGGGAAGACTGCGGAGGCCTTGGAATCGCAGGGGTTGCCGCTGGAGCTGAAAGGTTCTTCGAAAACGCAGCGGCGGCTCGGCCGGATCCCTGCACCCTACCCGCGTCAAAACCCCTTTGCGGTCCAACTCCGTGGGCGGATGCAGCCAAACCCTTCTGGACCGCCTATTGCGCCCATGTAACGTCGCTCTAGTAGTTGCGCTAACCAGTGCGTTTCCAACTCCAACCGGCTGCGGAAAACCAATTCGGGAGCAGTTGAATGATCGAGAAAGAAATCGAGGCGATATTCGCCGGACAAGACGTGGGGGAAGGTGATGTGGACGTTGACGGAGTTCTGGAGGCCTTTGAGCGTCTAAATTCCCTGGCGACGGAAGCCGACCTGCCTTGTCTAGTCGCTGCTATTCAGTCGCCGAGGAACAACTTCTGGACGAGAGAACTTCTCGCCGAGCCAGTTTGTCGGTTGGGCGGATCTGATCACCTCGGAATATTGCTCGGAGCGGCTCAGCTCGGCTTGGACGAAGGGCACGACAATGACGGATTTGACATGCATCTCATTGAGCTCGCAGCCTCTGAGCCGGAAAAGTGTCGAGCCAAGCTGGGAGCGCTGTTGTCGAGGCCTGACTTCAAACAGCGTGAAAGAGCAACTTGGCTGCTTGAGTTCTGCAATGCCGATTCGCACGGAGGATAGGCGAAACCGGGCGAAGCCGTGAACGCGTCAGACACCGGCTGGATTAAGAAGTCCGAAGGCCAATCAGCATCACAGCGCCGGAAGTCCCGCGACAGGTGGGGCGAAGGCTCCCGCCGAGCCGCCTTGTGGCTTTCAACAAAGCTGAAGGCTTATCGCGGGAAGTTCGAGGAGAACCGAGCCCCAATGTCTGGCCGCTGTGACTGGGGCGTTTTTTGGAAACGCAGCGGCGGCTCGGCGGGAGCCC
>JAYUUX010000645.1:0-3374 GCA_043754645.1 Verrucomicrobiales bacterium
CAGCAAGGACGGTGGACTTCTGGCCAACGTCCTCGACCGGTTCGGGGTGCATCCCATCCGCGGATCCTCCAGCCGCCGAGGCCGTCAGGCTTTGCTGGAATGCGCCACCGCGATCGAGCGCGGGAATTGCATCGCCGTGACTCCCGACGGGCCCCGGGGACCAAAATACTCCATGCAGCCCGGAGTCATCGCCCTCGCCCAGGTCACCGGAGCGCCCATCATCCCCGTCACCGTCCAAATCCGACGCCGTGTGGCGATGGGAAGCTGGGACGCATTCCAGGTCCCGCTGCCATTTGCGTCGATGCACGTCACGTTCTGCGAACCGATCCACGTCGGCCGCGATACCAGCGAGACCCAGCGGGCTGAGATAGCGACACGCCTCGCAACCGTCCTTGGCCGCGACTGAGGCAAGTTCCGTCGCACTTTCTGCAAAAGCAGTTCGTTGACGAATCGGTCCGCAGTGGAAGGTTTCCCTCGCTATGCCTGCCCAGGAAAAAATCTTAAAGGATCTGTCGCGTCTCGATGAGATCGTCCTCAAGCCGGCTCCGGACGTTTCAGAGCCAAAGCCTGCCGACCGTTCCCATTCCGCGCTGCACGACTCGCTGAACCCCGCGAACATCGAGGCCCGCGTCCACGCATCGTCTCCCACCATGGATTCGATCATGAACCGCCCGCTCCCGATGCCGCGTGGCGGGATCAACGAGTAGGCCCCGGAGCACCCGGACCAGCCCATGATCGGCCGACGCGATTTGATCGCCAAGGCCGGCAGGGGAGTTTTGGGTCGCCCACTCCTTCGCTTGGGCGGGAACCCCGCGGGCGTGGGGGATTGAAGACGCGGTTGCCCCCGATCTTCAGGCCCGCTTCGTCGCGCCCACGTCCTTGTAGCGATAAGCCATCGCCACGAAGACGAAGACGATCGCCACACCGAAGGTGATCATCGAATACTGCGTGAACCGTTCCGACGTGACCGAGGAATCACTGGCTCCACCTCCACCGAACTTCGTGATCAGGGCCACCAATCCGTTCCCCGCCGCCACCGTCAGCAGCCAGAAGCTCGTGATCATGCTCTTCATCGACTTCGCGGCCTGCGTGTAGGCGAACTCCAGTCCCGTGACCGACACGAGCACCTCGGCCGCCGTCAGGATCGTGTAGGGCACCGCCTGCCACAGGACGCTCATCTGTCCGCCGCCATCGATCTGCCGCTGGATCCACGCGACCACGAGATACGAGCCGCCGGCGACGAACATTCCGAGGCCGATCCGGCGAAGCGGAGTCACCAGCTTCCCGCAAAGCGGATACACCCCCAGCGTCAGCACCGGCACGAGGATCATGACCAGCAGCGGATTGAGAGACTGCATCTCTTCGCCGCCGATCGAGTAGGTCTCCGTCACCTTGTAGGAGACCATGTTCTTCGCCTGCATGATCCAGGTCGAAGAGTGCTGGTCGAACATGGCCCAGAACGGGGGGATCAGCGCGAAGACGCTCAACACCGGCAGCACCGACCTCGCGGCCTCCACCTCTTCCTTGGAGAATTTCGCCAGCGCACGATCCCAAAAAGGCCGTTCCTTCGCCGGACTGCCCATCGCGGCGAACAGCACCGGTAAGAACCCGGCAGCCTTCGTCTCCCGCGCGGGCGGGACCTTCACGTAGCGATTCCGGCCCAGCCAAAAGATGAACGTCGCGATGGCCATGAGGACGCCGGGAATGCCGAAGGCCCACGAGTATCCATACTTCTTCGCGATGAAGGGAATCGTCAGGAAGGCGAAAAAGGAGCCGAAGTTGATCGAGAAGTAAAAGGCAGCATACGCCTTCTCGTAGAGCCGCGACTGGCTCTCCTTGAACTGGTCGCCCATGAAGGCCGAGACGCACGGCTTGATGCCGCCCGCGCCAAAGGCGATCAGCGTGAGACCGATCCACAGCATCCAAGTCCGCCCCTCCGTGCCGGGAAAGAAATCGCTCGCCGCCAAGACGCCGTGGCCTACGCAGTAGAGCAGCGAGATCCAGAGGATCGTCTTGTAGCGGCCCAGGATCCGGTCGGAGATGTAGGCGCCCAGCAGCGGCGTGAAGTAGTTCACCATGATGAAGAGGTGAATCCACATCGTGGCCGTGTCCTTCTGTTGGCCCAACCCGCCTTTCAGCACCTCGCCGGTGATGTATCCGGCGAGGATGCCCTTCATCCCGTAGAAACTGTAGCGCTCGCAGGCTTCGTTCCCGACGATGAACGGGACCTGTTTCGGAAACTTGTCGTCCGCCGGATCGGCGGTGGGATTCGCGGAAGCCATTGGCGATTAGCTAACCGACCCGCCTTCCAAGAACCAAGCGCAGAACCTTCAATCCACCCAATAGCCGACTTGGTGACTAGGCGGAATGGAAACCAACTGCAGGGCGTGTCTTCAGACCAGCTTGGAAGTTTTGGCCACCGCGGCGATTCAGCCAATCTTCCCGGCCAACTGCGCCGCGAGTTTGCCGAGCCATTCGGCGGGGTGGGCTTTGGCTTCCTCGGGTGTGGTCAGGCGGACGAGTTCGTCGGTGCCGGTGAAGATGTCCTTCTTCTTGGCGGGTTGGACGATTCCGGCGAGGCCGTAGACGGGGCGCTTGAGCTTGGTGCAGAGGAGCGCGAGTTCCCCCACCCCTTTGCCCATGCGGGTCTGGTCGTCGATGGAGCCTTCACCGGTGAGGACGAGGTCGGCGGCGGCGATCTTCTTCTTCAGGTCGGATTCCTTGGCGAAGACCTCGAAGCCGGAGACGCGCTTGGCGCCGCAAAAGGCCATCAGCGCGTAGCCGAGTCCGCCGGCGGCGCCTGCGCCGGGTTCTTTGGAGTAGTCGGGTCCGATCTTCTTCATCGCGGCCACAAGTCCCTTCAAGGCGGCTTCGGCTGTTTCCATGTCTTCGGGCCGGAGACCTTTCTGTGGCCCGTAAACGCGGGAGCAGCCCTTGGGGCCGAGGAGCGGGTTGGTCACGTCGGTGGCGACGATCATCTGGGCGAACGGCTTCCTTTTGGCCGGAGGAACAACGGTGGCAACCTTGTGGAGAAGCGTCCATGAGCCGATCTCGCCGCCGTCCTTGGAAAGGAATCTCCAACCCAGGGCACGGGCGAGGCCCATGCCCGCGTCGTTGGTGGCGCTGCCGCCGACGCCGACGATGCAGCGTTTGGCGCCGGACTTGACGGCGCCGTGGAGGAGCGTGCCGAGGCCGAATGTATCGAGCTGGAAAGGGTGGAACTTGCCGGGAGGAAGCATGGCCAACCCGATGCACTTGGCGGATTCGATGATGGCCGTCGACGTCTCAGGCTCGAACCACCAGATGGGTTCGCAGGGTTGGCGGGCGGCGTCGAAGGTCTTGACCGACCGTTCCCTCGAAGCGTGCAGCTTGCC
>JAYUUX010000646.1:0-11672 GCA_043754645.1 Verrucomicrobiales bacterium
CGGTTCTCGCGCTGGTCGCAGAAGAACCCGGTCTTGTGGCCGGCCTCGAAGTCGATCTCGTAGCGGATGCCGTGCTCGCGGATCTTGACGGACTTCACGCTGTCGCTCGGGAGCTTCGCCGGCTGGATGCCCTCGACGCGTCCGATGAATTCGTCGACCTCCAAAACGAAGCGCTTCGTCCCGAGCCGTTCGTGGAGCATCGGCAGCCACTTGGGCAGCCGTTGGAAGATGCCGAGACTGTGGACCTGGACGCTGAGCACGTCGGCGAACTTGTCGATGATGAGGCCGCTCAGTCCGTCGCCGTCGGAATTGATCACACGAAAGGCGTCCGTGGTTTCCGGCAGGCGCAGCGAGTTCAAGCGCATGTCGAGCGCACGTTCCAGCAGGAGGGTGAAGTAGCTCTCATCGATCGCCTCATGCCCATGGTAGAGGGAACGAAGCGGGACCCGGGCCTTGGGATTGTAGAGGCCGGCACCGAAGGGTTGCCCGTCCTTGCTATAGATGTGCACCAAGCTGCCCGGATGGGCGTCCTTCGACGCACCCCGGATCATCGCCGGGTAGATCGTGGGATGAAAACTGTAGGTCTTGAGCTGGACCCACGGAGAGCGCCAACCCTCGCTTCCCGGCGGCGGCCCTTTCGGGGCGGGAGGATTCGGAACCGCCGGCCGCGCGGGCCGGTAAGGGCGGTTCGATTGCCAAGGTTTGGAGCTGGAAGGAAACGGGTTCATCCGGCGCTTGGGTTAAGCCGTGCGCCGCCCAGTGGCAATGCTGTTCAACCGCATTCTACTCCTTGCTGGCGCGGGTCTTTGCCTTTGCTGGGAAGATTTGGATCTTCCGCGCGGGCAGGTAGTCGCTGCGGATATCCGCGAGGAACGGCTTGTCCTGTCGATAGGCCGCAAGGCTCTCGAGGTCGACTTCGGCTCCGATCACGCACTCGGCGTCGCCGGCATCCGCGACGATCTCGCCCATCGGATTTACGATCAGGCTCCGGCCGGAATACGTGAGATGCGGATCGTGGCCGATGCGGTTTACCCCGGCGACCCAACACTGGTTCTCGATGGCACGCGCCTGGAGCAGCTTCACCCAGTGGGCCAATCGCGCGTCCGGCCAGCTCGCGATAAAGGTCATCAACTGCGCTCCCGCCCTCGCCGCGGGACGTTGGATCTCGGGGAACCGGAGGTCGTAACAGATGAACGGTGCGACAAGGCAGTCGCGCCAGCGGAAGAGCAGGGGTTCCTTGCCTGCTGCGAAGTTGTCCGACTCACCGCCCGGCGCGAAGGGCTGGAGCTTGCGATAGCGTGCGACTTCCAGTCCACCAGGCCCGAACACGACGCATTCGTTTCCCGGTTTGCTTCGCGATCCTCCGGCGACGACACCGCCCATTGCGTAGATCCGGCGCTCTTTGGCGACGGCGCGGAGGAATTTTTCCGCTGTCCGCGGCGTGCCTTCGACGACGGCGGGGCGGTTGAAGCTGAAGCCGGTGGAGAACATCTCGGGGAAAATGACGAGCGACCCTTCTTCGAACCGCGATCCTGAAAGGAGGTCGTGCAGCCGCCCGATCGTCGCGGCCTTGTTTTCCCAGCGGATGTCATGTTGGACGCAGAAGACGTGCATCGCCTAGGACTACACGGCTCCCTTTGCCACAGCCAACGTGAAGTTTCCGGGCCCTCGACCGGCGCGCTTGGAATCAACGCATCGCAATTGGATGATTCATATAATTAGCCTTTGACGAAGAACGAGTCCATTCGCTACAAACTGCTCCCTCGGAAATGAACAGCAAAACCACATCAAGAATAGCCGGTGCGCAACAGAGGACCTGGTCCTCCGTTGGAACACCCGCCGACTTGCCGGTCGGGTTTGCGATCAAGGCGATGTGTGGCGGTTACCGCGACCAGAGCCTTAATCACGCGCTGGAAAGCCGCATCGTGGAGGTGGACTACTAGGATTCGGAGACGATTTCTCCCAACCCTGTCCACCTGAGTGGACAGGGTTTTTTGTTTTACGGATTGATAGGTCAGCAGCTCGAAAACGACATCAGAACGAAATGACGACAAGTGACCGCCCCGAGGGGCGGAACTGCAGCGGCCAGAATGCGGCGACGGCGCCGACATATAATTTCCCCGTTTCTACAGACGAAGGGCTTCGGAGGAGGTGTGCCCCAAACACCGAAACGTCCACCGTGAAATACCCGTGGCCGCAGCGATAACCACCTGCGACGGTGTTTGTTCTTTGTTGAAATGGCATGGCCCGGGTCGTCGAACACGATCCGGGCCTTTTAATTTCCAATTCATGCAGTGGTGTCCGCGTCGGCGTCTGAAAAATGTCCGCCGGTCCAGCCTTGGTGCTGGCCGGTGTGGAGCCGCGACGGGAGATGAACGGCCGAAGCCGCCGTCTCCCGCCGAGGCGCAGAGTGTCCGCGCGAACTTGGGCGCGTCCCCTTCGGGGCGATGATCGGGTGGGAATCCTGGTCCGCTGCATCCTTTCACACGCCGCGCGCCAGCCGCGCAGCCCGGCCTCCAAATTCAGGCGTCCGTGGGGCAGCACCACGGCGGCGTGCCATTTTCTCGGGAGGTGATCCGGCAACCGGCCTGTAACTCCGGCGTCGCAAAACATGCCGGAAGACGACGGCTGGAGCGTTACCAGCATCTCCCACCATTTCATGGATCCGTAGCTCAATCGATAGAGCGCCCCGTTGTCCGCGGGAGGGTTGAGGGTGCGAATCCCTTCGGGTCCGCCATTTTATGCGGAACGTGGCTCAGTCTTCAGAGCGCCTTTGGCCGTGCGCAAGCACCTTGGGACCGGGAGATCGCAGGCAAAAATCCTGCCGTTCCGACCATTTCCAATGCTCAGTGGGATAACAGTAGTCCTCCCGCCTGTTAAGCGGGCCGGTGCTGGTGCGAGTCCAGCCTGAGCAGCCAATTTTGAATTGCTCGCGTAGCTCAATCTACAGAGCGCGGCGCTTCTAACGCCGACGATGAAGGTGAGAGTCCTTCCGCGAGCGCCATTATGGAAGGCAGGCAGATACAAGCTGGCTGCGCCTGTCTCGAAAACAGGATCGGCTCACTCCGCGGTCGGAGCATTACCGACGCCTTCCTCCACTCTTTCCAAACCCTCAACCAAAGGAATCCCCGTGAGACAAGCCATCCGCTCCCAAAGTCAGCTGCTCTTTCGCAAGAGCTACAAACCAAACCGAATTATCCGAATCCGACCAGCCGCGAAGCGAAACCTGACGTTCCGCCTCTCTCGCGCTGGTCCGCGAATCAACAGTTATGAATGCCAAACAGATTGAGTCCAGATTCAGCGAGATGGGCGCGCGCCTGAAGGTGCGCGAAATTCCCTCCCGCTGGACGATGGGCGAACGGCAATGGTTGAATCCCGTGGACTACGCGATGGACATCCAGCGCGATCGTCTCGGCGAATTCTTCGAACTCCGCGTCCCGACGCATCTGTCGGACGCGCTCGAAACCACCGTCCTGCAAGTCGAACCGAAGCAGCGTCACCTGCTTCTGCTCGTGCGCAAGACTGCGGAGCAACCCCAACTCGACCGCTTCCTATGCGGACACGACGAACGCGAATGGTTCGTCGCGGCCGTGCCGGGAGCCGCATCGAGCGTCCGGCAGGCCATGGATCGACTCCAACCGCCGCAGGTGCGTGAAGCGCTTGCCCGCAATGACGTCTCCTCGCGGAAACGTTACGCGCGGAAGAACCGGGCCTTTCGCCGCTAGGGCGAATGGTTCTTCGTGCCGGAGCCGACGCTGGTCGTGAACGAGAAGTTCATCCTGCGCAATGAGCCGCTGCGTCGCGGTGCGGGCAAGCCGCATCTCGTCGAGCAGCTCCATCGCAATGGAGGCGAAGTCGTTCACGTCAGCGGAAAGCACCCGAACGGGATTGCTGAAAAGGAATACCGTCAACTGGTGCAGTCGAATCCGAAGGCAGCCCACTGGGGTTGGCGCGTGATGCGCCGCAACCCTGGTGTCTACGCCCGCGGAACCGTCCGTCACAGCGACCACGCCACCATCCTGCTGCCCATCTGGCACCGTGTTCTCATGAACACGGAAAACCAAAGCCGCACGATGGCCAACGTGGCCTTCCTGGACTAAGCCAACTCGTCGGGAGGCGTTCCTCGCGGGATGCCTCCCGACTCACTTTCCCGTCCCGTAGCTCAAAAGCAGAGCGCCCGGCTGATAACCGGAAGACCGCGGAGCGTTACCGCGCCGGACGACCATTCCCCGGGTAGCTGAGACAGATTAGCGCCTCGCTGAAGACGAGGAGAGGTTGGTGCGATACCAACTGCGGGGACCATCCTTCGGAATGACCAATTCCGAAGGCCAAATGCCACGCCAGTCATGAATGTTCAAATGGCTGCAAACTCCGTTCGGCATTTGGCCTTCGTCCTTCGTCATTTCCCAAGCTCCCAAGGTGTAACAGATCTGCACCTCTCCCTGCGAAGGAGAAGGCTCGTGGTGCAAGTCCACGTGGGAGCACCAGTTTCGTCCCCGAATGCGAAGCAGCCCGAGCACCCGGTCTTTCAAGCCGGGCCCTAGCCGGTGCGAGTCCGGCCGGGGACACCAGTTTCAATGTTGGCCATGATGTAGCAGCAGCATCCCGCGCTGTGAACGCGGCAGGGCTCGGTGCAAGTCCGGCTGGCCAACCCAATTCCACGTCCCGTTGGCCGAGCAGCTCAGGCGGCGGTTTGCAGAACCGCAGAGGCGGGTGCGACTCCTGCACGGGACTCCATTTCGTTTCACGCGGCAGTGATGTTCAACAGCCAGCATGTCTGCCTTCCAAGCAGATCGTCCCGGTGCACTGCGGTTCGCGAAGCGAACAAGTCATGTCGGGAACTCGATTGCAGGGCTTGGGAAGCCCACTCCGGGTTGCCGCCCCAGATTCCGACGCCAAGGAGGCGTTCCGCGGGATTGGATGGTTCCAAGCCAGGTCTCATAAACCCGGCCCCGGTGGTTCGATCCCACCTCCCGCTACCATTTCACGCATCGCGAGCTCGGGAAGAAGAGCGGCGGCCTTTTAAGCCGCGCGGTCAGGGTGCGACGCCCTGGCGATGCACCACTGTTGGAATGACGAAGTCCGAAGGCCAAAGGCCGAAGGAATCACGAATCACCAATACCCAATGAATGGCCGCATCCGATGAGCCTTCGAGCTTCGTCCTTCCTTTGGCCTTTGGTGATTCGTCCTTCTGATTTCCGTTCGCCGCAGTAGCCCAATTGGCAGAGGCGTCCCGCTCAGAACGGGAAGGTTGAAGGTTCGAATCCTTCCTGCGGCACCATTTCTCCTTTTCCGTCTTGCCGGACAATGAATCTGCCAGAGGGCAATTCAGTCCCTCGACCAATCGACCTTGTCGAAGAGCATCCGCAGCTTGGCTCCCTTAGCCGGATTGATCAGAGCCACGTGGGCGATCCGCCCGGCCAGATGTGCATGGAAGTCCACCCCTCCGTCTCGGTTTTGATCCGCGGGCCCCGTTTTCACGCAGTTGTGCAGGATCGCCTTGAGTTCGTCGAACTGGCGACGCGGCAGGTTGGGATGCGCGTTCAACACGATGCCCGCCGCACGCTGCGAGACGGCGGGGCGCATGAGCCGAGTTTTGCGATGGTTCACCTCGAAGCCTTCCTCCAGCACGATGGCGGCAACCCTCAGAAGGAAACGCTCGGTCCCACGCGAGAAGTTCGGGCCGCCCGAAAATACCAGGTCGTCCGCGTAGCGTGTGTAAGCGGCTCCGGCCGCGCGGGCCAGGCCCGAGAGACGGCAATCCAAACGGTAGGCGGCCAAGTTTGCCAGGGCAGGCGAAGTTGGAGCCCCTTGGGGCAGGTGCGGTATATCATAGAGAAGCCGCGCCGATCGGCTGACGGGGCCGGTTCCGTCCTGCTTGCCCGTCCGTAAGACTTCGTGGGGCGTCCGGTGGGTGCAGATTCCGGCGAGCAACATCGCCACGGCTTCCGGATATCCAGCCGTCAGAAAGATTGCGAGCACTCGGGAGCGCGTGATGCTCGGGAAAAAGTCTTTGAGGTCGACACGCAACAAGGCGGCGCGGCCGACGTGGGGCGTGGTGAAAGAGAGGATGGAGCGTCCTCGTCTGAACCCGTGTGCGACATCGTGCGGCGGGACGTGGTCCAAGACCGTGGCCAGCAGGTGGCGCTGGATCAGTTTCAAGCGCAGTTTCGGCGACTCGACGAGCCGAAGGGAGCCGTTCCGCTTGGCCAGCCACCGGTAGTTGTAGTGCCGCAGCGGTCTGTCCGGCGCCGTCGACTTTTCGCGGCGCAACCCTG
This sequence comes from Verrucomicrobiales bacterium, assembly GCA_043754645.1. Taxonomy (GTDB): domain Bacteria; phylum Verrucomicrobiota; class Verrucomicrobiia; order Limisphaerales; family CANJSG01; genus CANJSG01. The sequence continues at coordinate 6,279 of JAYUUX010000646.1, forward strand.
CAAACCACCCCAATTCACCGACCGACAGGTTCAGCCTTCGTGCGAGTTCACCGACCGTGGCGATCGGAGGAACGGTCCACGAAACCGGTGCTCCCGCCGCCGGGCACATTGCCGGCGCCGGGCGGTGGACTTGTGCGATGTTGATTTTGGATTTCTCACATGCCTTGCGGAACCCCTCGTCGGCGATGAGGAACCGTTGGATTCGAATCCGTCGCGGCCGCGTTCCTTCCCCGAAATGAAGCACCATCCGTTTAGCCAATGCGGGCAGCCAGCGCGGACGTTGATCCAACCCGGCCGAGCAGCGTGCGACGACCGACGCGGCGTCGAACGGCCCTGCCGCCATGACGGCGGAGAGGCTTCTGGCGGCTTCGTCGGGTCGCGTGAACATCCGGAGGCGGGACGATGCTCCAACGCGGCTGGTCCTGCGTGAGCGTTGCTCCGTGGAGCGGAGTGGCGCTCTCGCGATGCGACAAGGTGCTGACGGGTTTCCCCGGGGTAACCCCGGAGAGGCGAAGTGTGAACGGGTCAACTTCACCGGCTTGGAGCATCGCCCGCGCAGGGTGGTTACGCTTCCAGTGACGTCCGAGTCAAGCCGACTGCCCGTCAATCGCGAACCGAGCCCACGTTTCAGGCTGCCACTGTTGTTCATTTTGGAGCGTCAACCGGCCAAGGACCCGGGCCGCGGTGCTAACGCGGACGCGCCTTCACCGGCGTGTGGTGCAAGTCCACGACACTCCGCCATTCCTTTCACTGCCGGGTCGGCTAACAGCAGGCCAGCGTCCTTTGAAGACGCTCGTGATGGTGCGATTCCATCCCCGGCAGCCAACGCAGTTTCCCTGAACCTCAACCCTTCCTCCCATGAGCATCCTGAACCAATCCATCGTTCTCGTCCTGAACCGGAACTGGCAGGCGATCAATACGCGCACGCCGGCCGACGCCTTTTGCCAGCTCGCCACCGGCGCCGTCACCGCGTTGGATGTCGATGGCGACAACCTCCGTCCAGTCACGTGGGCCGAGTGGATCACGCTGCCCGTGCGTGAGCAGGATCGCAGCGTCACGACCGTCCGCGGACGCATCCGCATTCCGACCGTCGTCATCGCGGTGAACTTCAGCCGCGTGCCCAAGCGCCGGCCCGCCTTCAACGCCCGCAACCTGCGCGAGCGCGACGGCAACCGGTGCCAATACACCGGCCGCGTCCTCGGTCCCGACGAGGGCAACATCGACCACGTCGTGCCCCGCAGCCGCGGTGGCCGTGACACGTGGGAAAACTGCGTCTGGGCCGCACGCGAGGTGAACACCCGCAAGGGCAACCGCCTCCCGGCCGAAGCCGGCCTGCGCCTGCTCCGTGCGCCTTCCGCGCCGAAGGAGCTGCCCGTCTCCGCGTTCATCCGCAACGCCCACGCGATCCCCGAGTGGGAACTGTTCCTCAGCACTTGAAACCCGCGGCGGCCGGAATCGTCCGGCCGCCGCATTCCCGAGAAAGGAGTCCCCGTGAAAATCGTCATTCGTTCCCAGAGCCAGTTGCCCATCCGCCGCAGCTACAAGCCTGCGCAGAGGCTCCGCTTCGTCCCGTCCAATCCGCTCGCCTGCCGCCGCATCGCGACGTCCGCGATGGCGGAAGCCACCGCCGTCTCCGTCCTCGCGGCCATCCGGGAAGATCCCGGGTTCGTCGATGAGGCGGAGAATACCTAATGCACATCCACGAAGGACACCGAGCTCACGAATGACGCGGCCTGCGCGGCCGACTCCGTGGCCTTGGTGCCCTTCGTGGATCGACCAATCTTTCCGACGGGCCGACGAGCCGGGTTATCGGTAAGCGGAGCGATCCGCGAGCGGGTTCGAGCCCCGCGCGGCCGGGCGACCGGCTGAAACCCCGGCTCCATCCTCGTCCGTCATTTATCCGTTCACCTGCTTTGCGGCGGGTCGATCTGCTGGCTTATCGCATCGCGTATTCGCGATCGCGGGTTCGAATCCCGTCGCCGGCCTTGTTGCCGGCGTGGCCGAGTGGTCAAAGGCACGCTTGCCAGCATCTCCCTTATTCGCCGCTTCCGTGTGCCAACACTTTCGATGGGCCGAAGATTTCGGATTATCTGTCATTGGTTCGAATCCAATCCTCTCCACCTACGGGGCGGTAGCTCAGTGGTAGAGCGATCCCTCCGAGTCGTCCCCTTGTCCATCGTCGATCAACCGCAACCCACAACCCAAACCCGGGAGGACTTATGGAACATCAAGACCATCCCATGGACGAGCAGCCCTCGTTCGAGATCACCAGCAAACGGCGCAAAGGTTTCCCGTCCGAGACGCAGGTTGGCAAAGGCGTGCGCATCGTCCATGGAACTAAGGAGCTGATCGAGAAGCTCGGGCGGAATGATCCGTGCCCGTGTGGATCAGGGCGGAAATTTCCGCGCGTGCTGCCTGCACGCCGGGCAGCATGACGGTTCCAGAAGGAACCACTTTCTTCCGCGAAGAGCCTGGCGTCGGATGATGGCAGGCACGGCTCCTGGCCTGGAACGGGCCGAAGATGGAGGGTTATTTAACCTGTTGGTTGGCGGTTCGAGTCCGTCCCTGTGGCAACACGGGTAGCTCAATTGGTAGAGCAGCAAGACATCCTCCATCGATCCTTGTCCGTTCCGTTCACGGAGCGTCGGCCAGTGGCCGGTGCTCCATTGGCCATGAGCCAGCATTTTCCACGGGCCGACGAGCTTGGGTTATCAAACCACAACTGACCAATCCCAGGCTCACCAACTTGTCCGTGGTTCATACACACGACCAGACCAAAGGGAACAGGTTCATCCACGAAGGACACGAAACACACGAAGAAGGGCAGATGCTTTAGCCTCTTGGTGATCTTCGTGCCCTTCGTGGATGAACTGCCTTCTCTCGATTGCATTCCAGCGGTTAACCCCAACTCAAAACTCCTATGTCCTATAACTACGCCAAACTGTTCAGCCGCCGCGCGACGCCGCAGTCGCAGGCGATTCCCGGCTCGGCCCAGGTCGCGAACTCCGCCGGAGGTTACTCCTGGCAGGTCGACGACTGGGTCCGGCTCGACCGCTTCCTGATCCTCGGCGCCGAGGGCGGGACCTATCACATCGGTGAACGCGAACTCGTCACCCAGAACCACGACACGCTCGTCCGTTGCATCCACGCGGATGGCCGCCGTGCGGTGGACCGCATCGTCGAGGTGAGCCGGTCCGGCCGCGCGCCGAAGAACGATCCCGCGATCTTCGCGCTCGCGCTCGTCACCGCGCACGGTTCACCCGATGCGCGTGCGCTTGCACTCGCCGCGTTGCCCAAGGTCTGCCGCATCGGCACGCACCTGTTCCACTTCGCGGAATACGTGAACGCCCTGCGCGGTTGGGGCCGTGGTCTGCGCAAGGCCGTCGGCCGCTGGTATCTCGACCGCGACGCCGATGATCTCGCGCTCCAGGTCGTGAAATATCAGCAGCGCGACGGCTGGTCCCACGCCGACCTGCTGCGCCTCTCGCACCCTCGCGCGGTGAACTGGGCGCACCAGTCCATCCTGCGTTGGGCCGTTTCCGGTGCCGAAGGACTCGGAGAACGCCGCGTCATCCGTCGCGGTCGCGGTCCGCAAGTGGCACAGGCGCCATCGCCTGTGCAGGTGGCTCTCTCGCCCCCGCCTGAGCACGTCGTGCGGACGCCCTCGCCCGAACAGGGGCACGCACCAGGCGAGGCGCCCGGTGCACACGGGGAACAGGCGGGGCGCCTGTTCCACTACGCGCCTGTCGGCAAGCTGCCGGCGTTGATCGACGCCTTCGAGCGGGCCAAGCGCGCCGGTTCCGCCGGCGAGATCGTGAAGCTCATCGCGGAGTTCGACCTGCCGCGCGAGGCCGTTCCCACCCGGTGGTTGAACGACGTCGCGGTGTGGGACGCGCTCCTTCGCCGCATGCCGATGACCGCGATGATTCGCAACCTCGCCAAGATGACGGCCATCGGCCTCATCGCGCCGGGTAGCGAGGCCGCGCGTCTCGTCACGCAGAAGCTCACGGATGAAACGGCTCTTCGCCGGGCCCGCATCCATCCGCTCGCCGTCCTCATCGCGCAGAAGATCTACGCGCAGGGGCACGGCGACAAAGGTTCGCTCCGGTGGACGCCCGTTCCCCGGATCATCGACGCGCTGGACGAGGCGTTCTACGCCACGTTCGCCAACGTCGAGCCGTGCGGACGCCCTGTGCTGCTCGCGCTCGACGTCAGCGGATCGATGGCCGGGAGCATGATCGCCGGATCCTGCCTCAGCGCCCGCGAGGCCAGCGCCGCCATGGCGCTCGTCACCGCTGCCACCGAGCCGGACCACACCATCGTCGCGTTCAGCGCCGGGCCCCACGGCTACGGCGGGATGCACGGCGGCGGTGAATCCGGCATCACGCCCATCGACATCTCGCCGCGCATGCGCCTGTCCGAAGTGGTCCGGCGCATCGAGGCGATCCCGATGGGCGGGACCGACTGTGCCCTGCCGATGCTCTGGGCGCGGCGTAGCGGACTGCGCTTCGGCGCGTTCGTCACCTACACCGACAGCGAGACCTGGGCCGGCGAGGTCCATCCGTCGCAGGCGCTCCGTGATTATCGCGGCGCGCTCGTGCCGGACGCGAAGGCCGTGGTGGTCGGAATGACCTCCAACGGCTTTACCATCGCGGACCCGGCCGACCGCGGAATGCTCGACGTCGTCGGGTTCGACGCGACGGCCCCGGCCGTCATCGCGGACTTCGTCCGGTCGTAAGGCCGCACGGAACAAGACGCCACGGAGGTGGCACCCACACGCGGGCGGAGGCCGATGCTTCCGCCCGCTTCAATTTCCCGCCGGGCTTACGTAGGCCGGGCGTCCCCGCCCGGCCAGGAGGTCTTCATCGACGATGGGCACGAGGAAACACCAACAGGCCGGGCAGGGATGCGCGGCCTACTGAGGTGCTTCCGCCTCGTCATGCTCAAGGCCCGTAGGGCCGTCCTGGTTATAGAACATCGATCGCCGCAAGTGACCTAAGCTCTGTAGGAGCGACCTCGTTGGGCCGCCCCTACGGAGCTTGGGCTCCCGAATTGTCGGAGCTCTATAAACAGATGGCTCCTCTGGAGCCGGCGAAGAAGGCATCTGCTAGCTCTGTTCCGCCCCGCACCCGCACCACCCGTTCACAGAATGAAAACCACGAAACCCTCCGCCAAACGCCAGCCCAAGCTGACGCTCCAGCTCAGCTCCTGGGGCAGCTACCTCGACGAGGCCGCCGAACTCGAAGATCTGCTCCGTAAGAAGCCCGCCCGGCTCCGCATCGAGTTGTCCGGCGTCGGCGAGATGCCGTCCGACACCGCGTTGCTGATCCGTTCGATCCTGCTGGCGCGTTCGCCCCGGACCCATGTGACCACCCACGCGCGGTCCAGCCTCCA
>JAYUUX010000647.1:0-5269 GCA_043754645.1 Verrucomicrobiales bacterium
CGAGGTTGAAGGGAATACTCGGCTCGATCGTTTCGGTGCGCGGATCGTCGGCGAAGACATCGCGCTCGTGGAAGTATCGGACGATCAACTTCGGCGACGGCGACACCGTGATGGACGACGGGGCCAGAGGAACCGTGAGAAGCACGCCGTCCTGCCGGTAGCTCAATGTCCCGCTGACGAGATACTCCGTCGATGTGGTCGGCGCGGCGTCGTTGGCCGGAATCAGCGTCCACGCGATGCGGCCCGTGGCGTTGCCGGGGATCAGACCGCTTCCGGTAATGCCTGTGATGCCCGAGAGTTCCGGAACCTGGATGCCGAAGACGCCCGCGCTGTCCTGTCCGGCGCGATTGACGATCTTGAGCTGGACGGAGACCGAATCGAGCGGCGATGCCGTGCTGTTCTCGATCTCCAGCGTCGCCTTGAAGGCGTCGCGAGTGAGGACGGCTTCCTGTTCGAGCCGTAGGCGGACTTTGGCGCAAACGCCGCCGGAACTTCCCTGCGCGCCGTTGATCAGATCCTGCACCCCGGCCCGCCAACGCGCGGTGATGTCGGTCACGCCTTCGTTGATGTAGGCGCGCAGTTCGGTCGCGGAGGACTGGAGCGTTTCCTGATACGTATCGACCGTGATGAAGTCCGCGTTGCCTCCGACCGGAACCTGCGAGCTGCGGAAGATGCCGGCGGAATAGTTCGTCACCGTGCGGTTCCAACGATCGAGGATGGCGTTCAAATCGCCCGGGGTCAAAGGCGCTGGCAGCGACGTCGCCAACAAGGCCGTGCGCTCGAAGGCGCTGACGAACTGGCCGTCCGAAGAGCCAGGCAGCGTGTTCGTCTGGAACTGGTCCAGCAGGACTTGAAGCGCGTCGCCATTGGTCACGCGCAGCCAGACACGGTTTCCGAAGTAATGCAGGTAGGGATTGATCACGCGCTGCATCCGCTCGGCCTGAAGCAGGAGCGGTCCGATGACCGAGTCGTTCATAGCAGCAGCCCGGTGCGAATCCATCAGAGACCTTCCGCCGACTCCGCCCATCAATTGCCTGCTACCGCTGCGAATCCGATTCGCCGCCGAGATGGTCGGCGTCGGGCTCGTGCCGCAGACACCTTCGTGGCCGGGCATGCCTTCGCAGGCGTTGCACAGGCTGTCCGCGCAGTCGATCAGTGTCAGGAGTTGGCCGAGTCCCGGAATCTTTTTGGCCAGCTTCTTTCCCGCCCCGCTGCAATCCAGCAACGTCGAGAGACAGCCCGTGGCGTTGCCGACAGTCAGGCCGTCTTCGATGTTGTCCTTCACACAGTCGAGGCTGTCGCTCACGCAGCCTTCGTCGTCGATAGGCGGCACGGGGAGGAAATCCAGAAGGCAACCGGCGGCGGCCAACAGGCGGTTCTGGAAGCACGGATCGCAGACCGACGGCAACGACAGCGACGGCAGGTTCGGGAAGATGTCCGGGACGTCGATGTCGATGTCGAACGGATCAAAGATGAAGCCGAAGCCCGGCGTCCCGCCACCGCTTGAACTGGAGGCCGTGGACCCTCCACCACCGCCGCCGCCACCGCCGCCGCCGCCGCCTCCACCTCCTCCGCCACCGCCAGGACCGGTGGGCGGACCGTCGCACGCGATGGCGTTGGGAAACGTGATCGGCGTCATCTGCGTGGTGTCGATCAGGCCGCACTTTATGTCGTGCAAAGCCCGCCCGGAAGCCGTGCAGGAGATGGGTCCAAGGATGTCCGTCTGTCGCCGTTCCGCCTTCGTGATCGGACGGCCCATGAGCGAACGCGTGGAGCTGACAACGACACCGATGCCGCCGCCGGAGACGCGTTTGATCTTCAGCGGAATGGTGAACGTGCTCTTGGCCGGAAGGGTGCCGAGTTCGCCGATCAGAGGCGTGAAGGTGTAGAGCGGATGTTCGTCGAACTGCAGGCGGAAGTTGTTTGCGGCGATCAGGCCGTGGTTCGAGACGGTGAGATCGACCTGCCAGTCGTCGCCGGGCATCTCCGCGAGGTCGATAACCGAGGGTTCGATGGTCACCACCGGCGCGGGCACGTTGGCCTCGAAGGTCGTTTCCACCACGATACGGTAACGGTCCTGCACCTGCGTCGGCACCACCGTCCACGAGTAGCGCACCGTTTGGCGTGAGAGGAAGGCCGTCACGTCGTTGGTCACGCCGGGACGCACGAACTGCGTGGCCTTGTAGGTGGTGTGCTGATTGGCCGTCAGCTCGACGTGGTAGTAGCCCTCCGGCAAGTGCGCGGCGAAGAACTGGCCGTTGGTTCCCGTGACGCCATTCGTCACCACCAACGCCCCGCTGACGGCATCGCGAATCTTGACCGAGGCGTTCGTCAGGCGCGGCGAGCTCTCCGCGTAGTAGGTGAACTCGTCCACCGCCGTGATGCGCAGGTCGCCCTTCGACTCCGACAACGCGCGGAACTCGAACGGCACGCCGAGCGCCGTGCCCGGGGCATTGAGCCGAATGCTTCCCTGATAATTTCCGAGAGCCAGATCGGCCGGCGGAGCGAGGCGCAGCGTGATCACGTTGGTCGCGCCGGGTTCGATGGACGGCTGGGGATTCGGCGACGCCAAGGTCATCCAAGAAACTGCCGGCAGCGAAACCGTCACCGGTCCCGAGGCCGCGCCGCCGGTGTTCGCCACGCGCAGGCTGACGAGCGTCTGGAAACCACGTCGCATTCCGGCCACCAGTTCGGTCGGCTGGGCCACGAGACGCGGCACAAGGGTCTGCACGTCCACGCGCACTGGCACATCCACAGTGGCGCCTTCGGAGCTGGTGACGCGCACGACGAACGATCCGGCCGTCGCGGGCGAAGCCGGAGTGCCGACAACGAGGGTCACTTCATTCGTCGCCAATGCGGCCAGTGCATTGGTCTTCAGCGAAACCGTCGCCGGCCATGACAAGGCATTGCTCACGACGGAGACGGAGAGGCCGTTGAGCGGAAGATCGCCTAGGTTGCGAACTACGATGGTGTTGGTGACGAAGGTCTGTTCCGTCACACGCAGGCTCAACGTCTTCGGCAACGCCTCCAGGCCGTAGAGGCGGAAGCTGTCCTGCGGCGTCGGTTCGGCCGTGCCCGGATGCGCGGCGGCGAGGCTGTAGAGACCGGCTTCGCCAGGCAGCGGCTGCCAGATGGCGGAGAAGTTCCCCGACGCATCCGTCAGCGCAGCGATGATCCGCCGCGTGCCCTGGACCTGGAGATGGAGACTCACGGGCACGAACGGCACCGGCGCGCCTGTGGCCGGACGGAAGGCGCGGCCTGTGATCTGAACGGGTGTTCCTGCCGGACCGCCTTCCAACGTCGTGGAAGCAATGGCATCGTAGGCGGCGGTGACGTGGAGCGGCTTGGAGGAGACGCGCGTGTTGTTGTTCTCCAGCACTTCCGTGACGGCGTTGCCGGTGTCGGCCACGATAACGACCCAGTAATCGCCGGCCGCTTGCGGGAGCCGCACCGAGAAGGTCTGGCCGAATTGTGCGCCGCTCGGAAGACCGCCACTGAAGCTGTATTCACCGACCAGCACGTCGTCCCCCACGACCGGATCGGGCGAAAGGTAGATGCGTTGAACCAATGTGTTCGAAGCCATCGCGCCCGGGCCCTGATTCCTCAGGAAATAGCCGAGGTTCACGAACGTCTCCGTATCAGCCGTCTCCGGTGCACTGACGGAAGTGACGACAAGGTCGGGCAGATTGATGTCGCTGACGATGAGCTGGGCCGTGCCGGCGGTGAATCCGGCCGCGCTGGCCGTGAAACTGAGGGTTTGGTTGGCGTCGTTAATGCCATCATCGACGGACGTCACCGGGAAGCTGGCGGACACGGCGCCGGCTGGAATCGTCACCGTTGCGGGGACAGTTGCTTCAGAGACATCCCCCGATGCCAGTGTGACGACGAGCGCGGAGTTGGTCGCGGTGTTGCGCGAGACCGTGGCGATGGCGGCGGGGTTCAAGCCTTCGGCCACCAGGTCGTGATCCAAGGTGAGCCGCAGCGTCGGGCCGTCGTCGTCGGTGACGTTGAGCGTCGCGGAGCCGCCTTGGCCCAAGCGAATGCCCGTGCCGCTGGTCTTGATCCATGAACGGATCTGCGCCGTCTTCGGTCCGTCCACCAGCGAGTTGTCCACCACGCCGACGCTGAACGTCGCGAAGGCCGCGCTCGCCGGGATGGTGATGTGGGCGGGAACTTGGGCGGCGTTGGGAACGGTGCTGTCCAAATCGAGCTCCAACGTCTGCGTCGTCACTGGATCGCGCGTGACCGTGCCGATAACAGCCTGAGGTCCGGCGCCCTCGCCGGTCGAGCTTGCCGAGAGCGTCAGCGTCACGGTCGGCAGATCATCGTCGAACACGATCACATTGGTGCTGGCGTTGGCATAGCCTGGAGCCGAGGCGGTGATCGTGTTCGTGCCGATGCTTTCGATGAGCGTGTCCTGGACCGCCAACAGGGCGAACGCCGCCGAGCTTTGTCCGCTGGCGAAGGCGACCGACTGCGGCGGGAGAAGCTGGCCGGGGTTCGAGCTGCTGAATGTGACCGTGGCGGCATTGGTCCCCGCGTCGCGCGAGATCGTCGCGGCCACGGTGAAGCCTTCGAGCACCCGATTTGTCTCCAGCGTGAGCAGCAGCTTCGGCAGGTCCGTGTCCAGCACGGTCGCGGTCGAAGTGGCCGACGTGAAGCCGGTCGCGCTGGCGGTGATCTGGGCGGTTTGATTTCCGTCCAGGACGCCGTCGGCGACGCCGCGCAAGGCGATCGTGGCCGAAGCCTGGCCTGCGGGAATGATCACCTGATTGGTCAACGCCAGCTCCGTCGCGTCGCCGTTCTGCAAGCTCACGGTCAACGGCTGCGAGCGCTCGCCATTGCGGGTGACGCTGAGCAAGACCGGCTGGGCCGCGCTTTCGCTCACGTCGAACGTCGCGGGCTGAAGCGAAAGCACGGCGGGAATGGTCGTCGCGCTCGCGGCCACGGCGAGGTTGTTGGCCTCGTTCTGCTCGAAGACGTTGTTGCGGCTGTCCGTGACGACTACGATCCAGCGTTGGCCGACCGGACTGGTCAGCGGCACCAGCACCGACTGCGTGCGGACAATCTGGCCACTGGTTGTCAGGCTGTTGGTGGAGGACAGACTGGCCAACTCAAGTCCGCCCGAACCGCCGGGGTTGTCCGCTAGCAGGATTGTTTCCGTCCAAGAACCGGAGACGGCAAGACCGCCCCGGTTGGTCGTGGTCCATTGCAGCGCGAGCAACTGGCCCGGCGCGGTGTTGGGCGGGGCCTGGACATTGGCCACGGC
>JAYUUX010000648.1:0-5961 GCA_043754645.1 Verrucomicrobiales bacterium
TCACGAACGACATGGACCGCTCGCCCGGTGAGCTGCTCTGGGTCACCAGTGAGAAATGGGGGCCGCTCAAGGGTTCGCTGCTCAACCTTTCCTATGGCACGGGGCGCATCTTCGTCGTGCCGCACGAGAAGGTCGGCGGCCAGTTCCAGGGCGGCGTCGTGCAGTTGCCGATCCCTGATTTCCCGACCGGCACGATGCGTGGGCGCTTCCATCCCGGTAACGGCGATCTCTACACCTGCGGCCTGTATGCGTGGGCCGGGAATCGCCCGCTGGACGGTGGATTCTTCCGTGTGCGCGCCACCGGCAAGCCGGCCCATCTGCCGACGGGATTGTCCGCTAAGCCTGACGGAATGGAGATCCGGTTCAGCGATGCCGTCGATCCCGCGACGGCCAACAACCCCGCGAACTACGCCGTCAAAGTCTGGTCCCTCAAACGCTCCGCCAACTACGGGTCCAAGCACATCGATGAACATCCGCTGAAGGTTGCCGGCGCCACGCTGGCGGCGGACAGGAAATCGGTTTGGCTCAACATTCCCGGGCTCCAACCGACCTGGTCCATGGAGATCAAATACGAACTGCGCGGCGCGGACGGGGCGAGTTTCAATCGAACGCTCCACAACACGATTCACCACCTCGGCTCGGCGGCTCCGGCGCGTTGACGGCTATGCCGTGCGGCCGGTTGGTCTCGGGTCACTTCCAGACGGGTCCATCGGGATAGGCGTATTCCGCCAGGCTCGCGGCGTGCATCTCGGTGCTGTAGCCGGGGAGTTCGGGCGCGAGGTAGCGGCCGCGGCGGATGCGGCAGGGGTCTACGAAGTGTTCGTGCAGGTGATCGACGAACTCGCACACACGGCCATCCCAAGACGCGCTGACGCTGGTGAAGTCGATCATGCTGATGTGCTGGACGAATTCGCAGAGGCCCACGCCGCCGGCATGCGGGCAGACGGGCACGCCGAACTTCGCCGCGAGCAAGAGGACAGCGAGGTTCTCATTCACGCCGCCGAGCCGGCAGGAATCGATTTGGCAGAACGCGATCGCCCGGGCTTGAAGGAGTTGCTTGAAGAGGATGCGGTTCATGCCGTGTTCGCCCGTGGCCACGCCGATGCCCAACGGTTCCATGGCGCGCGCGATGGCCGCATGGCCCAGCACGTCGTCGGGCGAGGTTGGCTCCTCGATCCACCACGGGTTGAACCGTGCGAGTTCCTTCATCCACGCGATGGCCTGCGGGACGTCCCAGACTTGGTTGGCGTCGACCATCAGCTTGCGATCCGGCCCGATCTCCTCGCGGATGATGACGAGGCGGCGTTGGTCGTCTTTGAGGTCGCGGCCGACCTTCACCTTGATGTGCGTCCAGCCTTCCGCCACAGCCTCACGGCAAAGGCGGCGGATCTTGTCATCGGGATAACCCAGCCAACCGGCGCTCGTAGTGTAGGCGGGATAGCCTTCGGCCATCAGGCGCGCGACGCGTTCCGCTTTGCCGGACTCGGCATGGCGCAGGATGGCGAGCGCTTCCTCGGGTGTGAGCGCGTCGGTGAGGTAACGAAAGTCGATGCAGGCGACGAACTGTTCCGGTGTGAAGTCGGTGATCAGACGCCAGAGCGGTTTGCCGGCTTGTTTGGCGTAGAGGTCCCAAAGCGCGTTGACGATGGCGGCGAGCGCGAGGTGGATGGCGCCCTTGTCCGGTCCGATCCAACGGAGCTGCGAATCGCCGTTGAGCCGTCGCCAAATGGCGCCGGGCGACGCGATGAATTCCGCCAGAGTGAGCCCAACGACCAGATGCTCGTGGGCCTTGATTGCCGCGCAGACAACGTCGTTGCCGCGTCCGATGGTGAAGGTGGAGCCGTGGCCGGTGAGTTGGGCTGGTGAGCAGGTGGGAGAGTGAGCAGGGGAGATATTCGCCCCAGCGCCTTTTCTCCCCTGCACCCTTTCTCCCTCTCCGACCTGCTCCCCCGCTCCATCCGTGTGGAGAATGACATAGGCGGATGAGTAGTCCGGATCGGGATTCATCGCGTCCGATCCATCCAACTCGCGGGAAGTTGGGAAGCGGATGTCGCGGATTTCGAGGCGTGTGATGCGCATGGTGGTGCCGGAAACATGGCGACCCCGTTCAACGACTGGAAGCGCCGGATTCGGTTCGGCAATGGTTCATTGGGCAGGTTGGCCTTACCGGACAAGAATTGTCCGCTTCCGGTTGCCTTGAGAGGTTCGATCAAGCATTCTCGGCCACAGTTATGTCCGTCTCTCCGATCAACTTTAAGCCCAAGCCGAAGGCGAAACCCGCGGCGAAGGCGGGCGATTTCCTCCCGATGTCGCGTGCCGAGATGGAAGCGCGCGGGTGGACCGAGTTGGACGTGCTGATCATCACCGGCGATGCCTACGTGGATCATCCGTCGTTCGGCGCCGCCATGATCGGGCGTGTGCTGGAGGCGGAGGGGCTTCGCGTCGGGATCATCGCGCAGCCGGATTGGACGAACATCGAGTCCATCCAGGTCATGGGGACGCCCAAGCTTTTCGTCGGCGTTTCGGCCGGCAACCTGGACTCGATGCTGTCCAACTACACCGCCGCGCGCCACAAGCGGAAGGAAGACGTCTACAGCGAAGGCGGCGTGCCCGGCAAACGGCCCAACCACGCGGCGGTCGTGTATTCGCAGATGAGCCGAAGGGCGTTTCCGGGCGTGCCCGTCGTCCTCGGCGGCATGGAAGCCTCCATGCGTCGTGTGGCGCACTACGACTATTGGGAGGACAAGCTGCGTCCCTCGATCATGGCCGACGCGAAGGCCGACCTTCTGGTCTACGGCATGGGCGAGACGCCGGTGCGCGAGATCGTGAAACGTCTCCGTGACGACAATCGCGACTTCAGCGGCATCCGTGGAACGGCGCTTTTCCTCGGAAGCAAGGCCACGGCCACCGCGGACTTCAGCGACTGCATCATGCTCCCGTCGTGGGAAGATCTGCAGGCCGACAAGAAGCACCTGATGCGCCTGACCAAGGTCGTCGAGGCGCAGATGACGCCCCATTGCGGCAAACGCATGGTGCAGATGCACGGCAACCGTGCAGTCATCATGGAGGCCCCGGCGTTTCCGGTCGATGGCCCCGAACTCGACGCGCTTTACGAGTTGCCGTTCCAGCGGGCCTCGCATCCCAGCTACACGGAGCCGGTTCCCGGTTTCGCGACGATCAAGGATTCGATCATCGTCTCTCGCGGCTGTGCCGGCGGCTGCACGTTCTGCGGGCTTGGATTCCACCAGGGCAAATTCCTTTCCAGCCGGAGCGTGGATTCCGTGCTCAAGGAGGTGCGCAAGCTCGCGGAGTCGGAGAACTTCCGCGGAACCATCTCCGACCTCGGCGGGCCCACGGCGAATCTCTACGCCGCGAAGAACGGCCACGCCGACGAATGCAAGAAATGCCACCGGCCAAGCTGCCTGTGGCCGTCGATCTGTCCCGTGTTCGAGATCAACGAGGAACAGGGCATCGATCTTCTCAAGGGCGCCCGCACGCAGAAGGGCGTCAAACACGTCTTCATCCAGTCAGGCATCCGCATGGACGTCGCGTTGCGCACGCCGGAATACATGAAGGAGATCGTGCAGCACCACGTCTCCGGCCACATGAAGGTCGCGCCCGAGCACATGCATCCGGATGTCCTCCGGCGCATGCGCAAGCCCGCGGGCGACTTCCAGGGCTTCATGGAGAAGTTTTTCGAGCTGAGCGAGGAAGCCGGCAAGGAGCAGTATCTGGTGCCCTACTTCATCTCCAGCTTCCCCGGTTGCACCGAGAAGGAGATGGGCGCGGTCGAACAGTTCCTGAAGAAGGAAGGCTGGAACCTCCAGCAGGTGCAGGACTTCATCCCGCTCCCGATGACCGGTTCGGCGGCGATGTATGTCACGGGCCTCGACATCAACAGCGAGCTCCCCATCCCCATCACCCGCAACGCCGGCGACCGCGAACGGCAGAAGCGGATGCTGCGTCCGAATCCCAACGACAAGGTCCGTCAACGGGGCATCGGCAGCGCTCCGCGCAGCGAAGCGCAGCTCGACACGGTGGAGTGATCGCCGGCGGTGGGATTCGTTGGCGTAAGGGCTGGTTAATAGCAGGCGAATTGCGTTGTCGGACCGTGCATGGATCAGCGATGCTATCTGGCTCATGTCATCGAATTCGCCTGACAGTCCGGTAGAGTCCATCGCTTCCGTCCCGATGCCCGGCGAGCCGGGCGAACCCGATTTCTCCCGTCCTGTCCGGCTCATGAAGGATTTTGCCGGCCGGGCTGATTTTCCCGAATGTGTCCTTGGAGAACATGTCGACATCTCCGGGTTCGCAGGCGTTGTCGTCGCGATCGTGAAGCAC
This sequence comes from Verrucomicrobiales bacterium, assembly GCA_043754645.1. Classification (GTDB taxonomy): domain Bacteria; phylum Verrucomicrobiota; class Verrucomicrobiia; order Limisphaerales; family CANJSG01; genus CANJSG01. Next base: position 4,342 of record JAYUUX010000648.1, read on the forward strand.
TCCATCAAGGTCAAACCTCCGGAAGGTCTGACGCAGAGCTTCAACGTCAACCGCCTGCGCACCCTGTTCGTCCCGCCCGCGCCCATTGAAGCGCAGCCTTCCGCCGCGTCCCGCCCGGCCGATTCCGAAACTTCGCCGAGGCCGGTCGTGCGTCGCCGGCAGGAGCCCGAACCCGAGCCCGACGCGGCTCCGTCCGAGCAGATCGCTCCGGCTCCGGTCAGGGAAGTCATCGAGGAGCCCGATTTTTCGAAGCCCGTCATCCAGATCCGCGACATGGTAGGCCGGGAAGACTTTCCTAGGTGCGCCTTTGGCGAACAGGTGGAGATCAACGGTTTCACCGGCGTGGTGGTGGAAATCGTGAAGCAGTCGCTCCGCGTCCGGTCCTCCGACGGCTACCTGCAGAGCTTCAACGGCCCGATCCTGAAGAAGCTCCACGGTGGTTGATGCGGCGCCAGTTCGCTTCTTTCGCGGGCCCGAAAGAATGGCCGGCCCATTATGTCGCGGGCGGGGGTGATGATCTGAACATCAGCCTTGCCAGCGCACCTACGCCGGCCCCTATCAGGTAGACAATCACGGCACTGACCCCGATGGCGAACGCCATGTCGATGTTCCGGTCATGACTCGGCCTGGCACCCAGCCTTTCGCCGAGCGCCGAAACGGGGAAGGTCACCAGTTAGAAGACGAGGCCCTTGATCGATATCCAGCCGCCGCCGGTGGTTTTGCGATCGCGGCCGGGGTGGAACACGGCCACGGAGCCGATCGCAGGACTGCCCCGAAGATGGACCGGGGAAACCAGGTGGGCATGGGGATTCTGTGTTGCTCGGGCGGTGATGGATGCGTTTCCGACGACGCTCAGATTTGGTCGATGTGGAAATGGTTTCTCCCGCAACGAGTGCAGCGGAAGACCGTCAGGGCCGGGCCCGATTCCGCGTCGAGCGACTCGAGCAACCGCGTCGCTGGCATGCCAAACATCCGCAACTGGTAGACGATGTGCCAGAGCACTCCGCCCTCGAATTGGGCTCCCAGCGCGCGGATCTCGCGGATGCCCATGCGCTCGTCGGCCGTGAGGGTCTGGTTGCAGCACAGCGGGGCAAGCGGCGCCTGCTTGGGAACCAAGTCGATGAAAAGGATACGTGCTTTCATGGCTGGAGCTTCGGTGGCGGCGGGCCGGGCTTGGGTTGCGTTGGTCGTCATGGTGTTTGCTGCCTCGGGCGGGCGGCAGTGACGGAACCATGCCCGATCCTCCGCGAATCCCGCCATCCGCCCTTGGACGGATAGAACGCCCCGAAAACACCTCTTTGCCTCCGGCCCAAGTCCTATTCCGGTTCCGCAGCGAATGCGCGAGCCTGTGAACGTCGAACGAAACATCAACTCACAGAACGCATGAACACCACTGCTCAACTCATCGAAACCCCGGCCAACATTCCCGGAGGCGCCTCCTGCACCCATCTCGCCTACGTCGACGCGTATGACGCCGTGATCAACTGCGACTACGCCTTCGTCGCCTACAAGGAGACCGACAGCTCCGGTGAATGGCGCGTGCGGATCAAGTCCTCGCAGACCGCCGGCGGAGTCTTCGAGCCCGCGATGATCAAGGCCAACGCCCGCTCCACCGGCGCC
>JAYUUX010000649.1:0-5217 GCA_043754645.1 Verrucomicrobiales bacterium
CGATTGTCGCGGGCCACTTCGACGAAATCCTCTGCGATCAGAAGCTGAAGCCCACGCCGGCGGTGATGCCGAGGGCGCTTTCGAGGCCGATCCTTCCCTGACGTCCCAGGGCATCGATCTTGAACGTGCCGAGATACTGGTATTGCAATCCGGCGAAGACCGACCACTCGGCGTTGATGTTCCAGTTGAGCTTGGTGTCGACGTAGAAGCCCGACTTCCAATCCGCGCGGTCGACTTTGCCCGAGACGACCGGCTGCGGAACGCCGGCGACGGAAATCTGCTCGGCAAAGGAGAACGATCCGTCGACGTGGACGGCCGACAGGCCAAAACCCATGCTCCAGCTCAGTTTCCGGGTGAGCGGAATCTCGATCCATGGGCCGACCCTGAACCCGATCATGGTGGCATCGATGTCGCCGGCGAACTGCGACGTGGCCGCCTGCGTGACGATCGAACGCGTCGGGCTGTCTGAAAGAACGGGGCCGGGGCCCGCGAACGTGCCCGCGTAGGGGGCGAGCGGAGGCGTCACACCATTGAGCGCGAAACTGTCGGTCTGGACGGTGAAGGATCCGGCCGCGAGCGAATTGCCGTTGCCGCTGACCTGGCTCCAGCCGGCGAAGATGTCGATCCCGGCGCGGGATTCGCGGCGGCCGATGTCGAAACGCCGGATCTCCCAGGACCAGCCGACTTCGCCGCCGTAGCTGAGGTCGGCGTCAAGGTCGGTCGTGGACCCGTCGAGGGGACGGATGGTCCGATGCTGTTCGATGGCGCCACCAACGACCTGGGAGGCGTCGGTGTAGGCCCAGTTCCACGTCTTGCCGCCGGCGTTGCCGGAAATGTCGAGAAGCACCGCTCCGTCGTCGTAGATGCGGTTGAGCCCGCCGCCGGCCGCAGGGCCGGTGCGGTCGGGCGAGCTGGGATGGGCGACCTCGGCGGAGACGTTGAAGAAGAAGCGCGTGTTGACCGAGATCTTGTGCGTGGCCGGCGTGGGCGCATCCGTGTAGTCGGCGGCACCGAGCGTTCCGCAACCGACAAGGCCGAGGGCGAGGGACGAGAGGCGGGAAATGGAGCGGCTGTTCATGGGTGAATCAGTAGGGAAGTGTCAGGTTGCGGTGCGATCACTGCGGCGTGATGACGCGGTAGAAGCGGGTGCCGTTGGTCGGGAGGGAAGCGGTTCGCGGCGGACCGTTGTCGATCCACTGCACGCGGTTGCCGCTGCCGATAAGCCCGGGGAAGGACGTGGCCCAGTTCGTGGAGCCCGGGTCCGAGGTGTATTGCACGTAGTAGGCCCGGTTCGACGAGGTGAGGAACTCGACGAGGAAGACCCCGTTCGTGAACAACGCCCGGTCGACGGTGAGCGCGGTGAAGTTCGTGACGGCCGGAAGCGTGCCGCCGCCGAAGACCACGGTGATGATCGGGTTGGGAACGGTGACGCGGTCCGACACGTAATACTCGAGGGTCAGCAGGGTGGAGGACGATGCCCCGAGGGGCCCGAACTCGATGAAGGGCACGCCGCCCTCGCTGCCGGTGGCGTTGTAGAGGCGGATTGGATTGCCCTTCGTGTCATTGGTCAGGCCGCTGGCGTAGACACGGGCCGACGACACCGCGGTCGCGGAGGGATTGTAGACCTCGACGCCCTGCTGGTAGAGGCCCGATTGGGCCAGCACGTTGGACCCGACGACCGTGGGCGGTGCGTAGGGCACGATCACCCAGTCGGTCGCAAGCACGTTGGTCCCCGCAAACAGGGTCAAGGCACGGGGCGAATTCGTGAACGCCAGGTTCATCAGGTAGGAGGGGACGATCGAACTGGAATTGAACGTGATGTTCACCAGCGGGCGTTCACCCGCGACGGCCGTGATGTTGGTGTCGAGTTCGACCCGGAGGCCGAGGATCCCGGAGTTCGCGGCGGAGACATCGCGGATGACGTTCGTCGCGGCCGAGCCGGGCGGGATGGTGACGGTGACGCCGTTGATGAAGAAACCACGGTAGCCGAGCGTGAAGTCGACGGTGGACTCGCCACCGAGCCCGCGCAGCAAGACGGGCGTCAACAGGCTCGATCCCGAAGCCGGAGTGATGCCGGGTATCCGAATCTGGCGGTTGGTCACGGCGGAAACGGACACGGCCGCGAACACGCTCGAAGTCGCTCCATAGGCGTTGGTGACAACCACATTGTAAAGGCCGGCCTGGCTGGCGCTCATCGACAGGACGTTCAAGACGGGATTCGTCTCACCGACGATGTTCGTCCCGTTGAAATTCCACTGGTAGTAGAGAGGCGTCGTGCCCGAACCAAGCCCGGCCAGGCTGAGGATTCCGCCGGCGAGGAGGTTGGTTCCGGCCGGCTGCAAGGCGATGGACGGAGCCACCGGTCCGGACGTGACAAGGATCGTGGTGGCGGCGGTGACGGTGCCCGCCGCGTTGGACGCCCGGAAGGTGACCGTGGCCGGAACGTTGGTGGACAGCCCGGCGATCAGACCGCCTTCCGAAACCAGGCTCGGCAGCACCAATTGCGAGAGGCCGACACCCGTCGACGACTGGACGAGGTTGCCGTTGATGAACCACTCCATCATCAGCGACGTGTTCGCGTCGGCATTCGCCGAGAAGGTGGCGGAACCGCTGGCCGGAACACTCACGCTGGCCGGGCCTTTGACGAGGGTCGGAGGGAGAATGACCGTGAGTTGGGCGACCGCGCTCGTCACGGAACCGAAGGCGTTGCTGCCGATGATCGAGTAACCACCCCCGTTGGAAACGTTCGTGACGGCGACCGTCAGCGTCGAGTTGGTCTGGAAGATGAAGTTCGTTCCGTTGAACACGGGGGGCAGATCGGCTCCGTTCTTCAACCAGCGGTAGCTCAACTGGCCGCCATCGATGACGGCCGAGAAGACCGCGTTGGTCCCGATGACAACCGCACGGCTGACCGGGTTGCTCACGATCGTCGGCGCGCGCAGCACCGTGATGTTGGCGATCGCCGACCCGACGGCGCCGTTGGCGTTGTCGAGCCGCAGGAGATACGCGGCGCTGTCCTGGATATTGCTCAGGACGAGGGTCGCATTGGTCGCGCCCGGGATGTTTTCAAAGGTCGGGGAGGTGACGATGTTCGTCTTGCCACGCCACTGGAGCTTGATCGGTCCCGAGCCAAATCCCGCCACGGTGAGGAAGACCGTGGAACCCTGCCCGACGACCCGGTTTGTCGGGCTGTAGGTCACCGTCGGGACGGAGAAGCTTGGCGCGGTCTGCACCTGGATGAGCCCCGCGGGCGCGCTCGTGACGGCTCCGGAGGAGTTTGTGAGGATGCAGTAGTAGACTCCGACCGCGTTGCTCGTGACCGTGTTGACGAACACGACGTTGGAGTTTCCGCCGGTCGATCCCGCCGGAAGCGCGGCGCCATCGAGGCGGACCCAGCGGTAGGAGATCGGGAGAGTCGGGCTGGTCGCCTGGACCGAGAATGGCAGGGCCTGCGACTGCCCCACGACGATGCCCTGGGGCTGCGAAGTGATCGTGATGTTCGCGGCGGCGTTGGCATTGACGGCGGCCAGAAGTCCGGCGACCAGGGTGAGGAGGGTTCGGATGTTCATGTTGGGCGGAGGCAGGGGCCAGTCTCGGACACTTTCAGGCAAAGCAGCAGATCGGAGAGCTGGAGAATCCCGGAAACCAGACTGCGATAACAACCCCACCCACCCGAAGCAATGGGGAACTTTCCCGAAGCCGCCTCCAGTGCAGCAAGTTCGTCGTTCTTGAAACAAAACGATCGGCCACGGTGTCGATCATCGGGACCAGGCGATGCCGCCGGACGAAACCTTGTAACTTGTCTCCAATTCTCCGTCAGTAAGGGGCGCAAGCCGAACTCGGGAAAACAATACCATGAACGCCAAACCAATTCTCGTCGCTTCGTTGATCCTCAACGCCGCCCTCGCCGTCACGGTTGTCATGCGATCGGGCCGTCCTCCGGAAAGCCAACCAGCGGTCGGTTCGGACAAACCCGCCCGAAACACGTCCTTCGCCCCGGTTCCCGGCAAAGGTTCGGTCGCCTTGGCGACCACGAACACGATCGTGCGCACCTTCAACTGGGAGTCCGTGGAGTCCGCCGACTACCGCCAATACATCGCCAACCTCCGTTCCGTCGGCTGCCCCGACAAAACCATCCGCGACATCATCCTGGCCGACGTGACCGAGCTCTACGACCAGAAGAAGAAGCTCGTCCGCTCCGGCGGGAAGAAGTTCGAGTATTGGAAGCCCGGCATGGCGGCGATGATGATGGGCGGCGACCCGGAAACGACCGCCAAGCTCAAGGCCATCGACGACGAACGCGACAAGGTCCTGCGCGACCTCGGCATCGAGCCCGACCAAAAATCCCATACCGCCCAGGCACTGAGCCAAATCGACAACATCTTCAGCTTCCTGCCCGAGGAGAAACGCGGAACCGTGATGAAAATCATGACCGACATGCAGGCCAAGATCGCCAAGACCATGGAAAACGGCACCCCGGACATGGCGGAACTCAACAAGGTCCAAAAGGAGATGGAGAAATCCATCAAGGCCCTCCTCACGCCCGAGGAGGCGCTCGACTACGACCTCCGGCTGTCGAACATCGCGAACATGATGCGGATGCAGTCCGCCGGATACGAACCGAACGAGAAGGAGTTCCTTGACGTCTTCAAATTGCGGAAATCCTTCGACGACGAGTTCAGCATGATGGTGCAGCCGGGCGACCTTCCCAAGGACGAGCAGGAGAAACGCGCCACCGCCGAGAAGAAACTGAAGGACGACATCAAGGCCACGCTCGACGACCAGCGCTTCGCCGAATACGAGCGCGCCCAGGACTACAACTTCCAGGCGATGCTCACCGCCGCCAAGAAGTCGGACCTCGGCGTGGCCGAAGCCGCGCAGGTCTACGACATGAAGAAAGTCGCGGAAAAGAAGGCCTCGGAACTGCGCGCGAACTCCACGCTGTCCAACGAAGACAGGACCGCCGCGCTCCAGGCCATCCGCGCCGAGACCGAACGCTCCATGCGGCAGGCGCTCGGCGAGAAAGGATGGCAGTCCTACAACAAGCAGCAGAACACCTGGTGGCTGAAAAGCGTCAGCCCCGATCCCGCGCCTCCCGCGCCGGTTCCGGAAAAGTAGAGCGGGCATCCTGCCCAGGGGGTCTTTGTGCGAACAGCAAAACGCTGAAGGCTGGACCGGCGATGGGTCCGTGCCGGTGCCTCGGTCAGCACGGGGCAG
>JAYUUX010000650.1:0-1923 GCA_043754645.1 Verrucomicrobiales bacterium
CTTCGCGGGGAAAGAGGAAGCTCACGCCGGGAATGGCCTTCAACCGCGTCTCCATCAGTTCGGCCATGGCGTTGGCGTGGCGGGCGTGCTTCAGCCAGACGTCGTTCTGCAACACGCCGACCCACGGCGCGGAGAGGTAGCGCATCTTGGAACAGAGCTGGCCGGCCTGTTTGCAGCGGTAGTCGAACTCGCGGGCGAGGTCCTTGTTGAAGAAGACGACGGCTTCACCGAGCGGTAGACCGTTCTTGCTGCCGCCGAAACTCAGGACATCCACGCCGACTTTCCACGTGATCTCCTTCGGCGCCACGCCGAGCGCGGCCACGGCATTGGCGAAGCGCGCGCCGTCCATGTGCAACCGCAGGCCGTGTTTCTTGCACGTGCTGCCGATGGCTTCGATCTCGTCCACGCTGTAGACACTGCCGACCTCGGTCGACTGAGTGATGCTGACGACGCGCGGCTTCGGGTAATGGATGTCGGTGCGTTTCTTGACCAGCTTCTCGATCCCGGCGGGTGTGACCTTGCCGTTCTCGCCGGGCATGAGGAGCAGCTTCACGCCGTTGGAGAAGAACTGCGGTGCGCCGCATTCGTCGACCTCGATGTGGGCCACGTCGCTGGTGAGGACGCTGTGGTAGGACTGGCACATGTGGGCCAGGGAAAGGGAGTTCGCGGCCGTGCCGTTGAAGACGAAGAACACCTCGCAGTGCGTCTCGAACACCTCCCGAATCAGGTCAGCGGCGCGGCGGGTGTATTCGTCGTCGCCGTAGGCCCGGGCGTGGTTGGCGTTGGCTTCGGCAAGGGCGTTCCAAGCTTCGGGGCAGATGCCGGCGTAGTTGTCGCTGGCGAAGTGGCGGCGCGGAGTGGCTGCGGGTTCCATCGTGGCGACGATGAAAGGATGGTTGCCCTCGGCAATCCAACTGGAAAACAGCCGAACGCCGAGCATTTCGCCCCCGCGTGACTACAAACGGCCACAAAGCCGGTCCTTCCAAGCACTCGTAGCTTGTAAACTTGCCAGCGAATCAGCTACAAGAATGGCTACTTACTGGACATGTCTAACATTTAGGATAGCCATGTTTCCGTAAGGAGCCCAAAAACCAACATCTATGCGTTCAACCAAACCTGTCTTATTTCTCGGTGCCATCGGTTGCTTGGCTGCAACTTCCGTCCGGGCCGATCTGGTTACTGATTGGAACAACCAGCTTCTGACCGCGATCAAGGGCGTCAGCGGCGAGCCCTTCACGAATCCGCCCAAGGCGTCCTACAACCTCGCGGTCATGCAGACCGCGATCTACGACGCCGTGAACGGTGTCAACCGCAGCTACCAGCCTTATCTGGTCAATGCCATGGCGCCGGCCGGAGCGTCGGCGGAAGCGGCAGTCAACCAGGCCGCCTATCAAGTCCTCAATCAGCTGTATCCGGCGGCCAGTTTCCCGACGATCAATGCCTCGATTACCAGCTTCTACAATACGCAGCAGGGGTTGATTGCCGGCGGACAGGCCAAGACGGATGGCCAGAACTGGGGTGCCGGTGTGGCCTCCCAGATCTTCGCGGCGCGCGTGGGAGATGGCTCGACGACGCCGGGTGTCTACAGTGTGCCCGCGGTCCCTGGTGTGTGGATTCCCACTCCAGCGGGATTCGCTTCGCCGCTTCTTCCCGCATGGGGCGACGTCAAGCCCTTCGGCGTGCCGAGCGTCGCGCCGTTCGTGCCTTCGGCACCTCCGGCCTTGGATTCCGCCGCCTACGCCCTGAGCTACAACCAGGTCAAGGATCTGGGTTCCGCGACCAGCCTCTTGCGGACGGCGGACCAGACGGAAATCGCCAAATTCTGGGCCGACGGCGGGGGGACGGTAACGCCCCCAGGTCACTGGAACCTGATCGCGCAGGATGTAGTCAACGGTGCCGGGCTCTCTTTGGTCCAAAGCGCCC
>JAYUUX010000651.1:0-1558 GCA_043754645.1 Verrucomicrobiales bacterium
CCCGCCGGTCGAAGGGAGAAACGCCGCCGCGAGCAGTGCGCCCATTCCGGCGAGCTTCGCGATGGTGCAGATGTTCTGCACGACGCCGCCGAAGCGGACACCGGCGTAGTTCACGAACGTCAGCAGGACGACGACCCCGATGGCGAGGGCCTTCACGCCGGAGTCCTTCAACGGAGCAATGTCCCCGATCAACGGCAGGTGAAATGACCAGGCCGAAGCCGCCTGTCCAAACAGTTCGGGCAGCGCGACGAACTTGGTCGCGTATTCGGCGAAGACGAACGCGAGCGCCGCAATGGAGCCGGTCTGGATGACGATGAAGGCGGCCCAGCCGTAGAGGAACGCGACGAAGGGGCCATACATGCGTTCGAAGAAGACATATTGGCCGCCGGTTTCGGGGATCATTCCCGAGATCTCGGCATTGGTCAGCGCGCCGAAGAGCGTGATCACTCCGGCCAGCAGCCAGACGGTGAGGAGCAGTCCCGGCGTGCCCACCTCCGTCATCATCACGCCCGACTTGCGGAAGATTCCCGATCCGATGACGCCCCCGACCACGAGCATGACGGTGCTGAAGAGTCCGAGTGTGGGAAGGAGGCCTGAGAGTGACTTCGGGGCGGGAGAATCTTGGGTCGAACCGCTTCGGGTTTCGCTCATGCGCGGGCAGGCTAGTTCGGCGGGCAAACAAATGTCAGCTCCGGCGGCATGGGACTTCCAGTCATTCGGCGATCGCCGACAGGAAAGTCTTCGATTGAACGGGCGGGTCGGGTGTAGTCGGTCTCGCGCGGATGCTCCATCTGCTCCGCGCCGAAGCCATCGCCGTGAACCTTGCGGAACGAATTCTTGATCTGAACACCAGTTTCCTGGAGGTCACCTTGGGTGCGACGGTCGCGGTGGGCGTCCGCTACTTTTTCTTCGCCGGTATCGCCTGGTGGTTGGGCTACGTCCTGTTCAAGAACCGCTGGTTCCATCGGAAGATCATCGCCCGATTGCCGCAGTCGGCGGATGTCCGGCGGGAACTTGGATATTCATTCCTCACGCTGGCGATCTTCGGGTTGATCGGCGGCGCGACCATCGTGGCGGCGCGGCATGGCTGGACGCAGATGTATTGGAAGGTCGGCGACCGCGGATGGGGCTGGTTCTTCGGCAGCATCGTCTGTGCGATCTTCCTGCACGACGCCTACTTTTACTGGACGCATCGGTTGATGCATCATCGGCGGCTGTTTCCGGTGTTCCACCGGGTTCACCATCTCTCGACGAATCCGTCCCCATGGGCCGCCTACGCTTTCGCTCCCGCCGAAGCCGTGGTTGAGGCCGGCATTTTCCCCCTGGCGGTGATCGTGATGCCGATGCATCCGTTCGCCTTTGGGCTGTTCATGGTGTGGCAGATGGTCTTCAACGTCGCGGGCCACACCGGCTACGAGTTTCATCCGCGGTGGCTGATGAACACGTGGCTGCGGTTTGTCCTGAACACGCCGACGAACCACGTCATGCACCACGAGAAGATGCGCGGCAACTACGGCCTCTACTTCAACATCTGGGACCGGCTCATGGGCACGAACCA
>JAYUUX010000652.1:0-6328 GCA_043754645.1 Verrucomicrobiales bacterium
CGGCGACGACCCGATGTTCAAGTGGACCAAGAAGTCCGTCGTGCTCCAGAGCGAGAGCAACTACTCCAACGCCCACATGTTCCCGCTCCTCTACAAGACCATGAACCTCGGCCAGCTCGTCGGCACGCCCGTGGCCGGCACCGGCACGGCCGTCTGGTGGGAAACGCAGCAGGACAAAACGATCTACTTCGGCATTCCGCAGGTCGGCGTGAAGGACCGCCAGGGCCGTTACCTTGAGAACCAGACGCTGCCTGCCGACTACGAGGTCTACAACGATCCCGAAACCTCCTCGGCCGGCCGCGATCTCCAGTTGGAGAAAGCCGTTGAAGTGCTGCTGAAGTAGGCCGAGGGGTTTAAGAGCGGCTGCAACATAGCTGCGGAGCAGCGGAAGAGAGTAGCCCCGGGCGCCAGCCCGGGGGTTGGTCGCGCAAGAAGAGCGAGCTCCGGAGGAGCGGCAGAAGGGCGTCTGCCGCTCCTCCGGAGCTTGGCGAACATTAGGGGGCGCCCAACCCACAGCTCACGCTGTGGGCTACGTTCTTTCGCACCTCCGGTGCTGGGACTCAGCCGGTCTGGTTTGAAGGCAAGCTGTGGCCGCAGCGCGGCTGAACCCACCGGCACCGTCTGAAGACCCGACAACCGGAATACCTTCGATTGCCCGTTGAATCCGGCGGGGCGCTTTCCTAGCTTCTCGGCCAGCGACAATCCCGGAACGCCCAAAACGACATTCGAACGCGATGAAACTCTTCTCCCGAAAATCTTTCCTGACCCTCGGCGCCCTTGCCGCCACCAGCGTGCTCATGACCGGCTGCGGCGGCGGTGGTGGAACGCCCGATGCGGCCGGTGGCGGAACGATCAAGATCGGCGAATACGCCTCGCTCACCGGCAGCGAAGCGGCCTTCGGCCAGTCCTCGCACAAGGGCACGCAGCTTCTCGTCGAGGAGATCAACAAGGCCGGTGGCGTTCTCGGGAAACAGATCGAGCTCGTCACCGAGGACAACCAGTCCAAGGCCGGCGAGTCCGCCACGATCGTCAAGAAGTTCATCAGCCGGGACAAGGTCGTCGCCATCCTCGGCGAAGTCGCCTCGGGCCGTTCGCTCGAGGCTGGCCCCATCTGCCAGGCCTCGGGCATTCCCATGGTTTCACCCTCCTCCACCAATCCCAAGGTGACCGAGGTTGGCGACTATGTTTTCCGCGTCTGCTTCATCGATCCCTTCCAGGGCAAGCTCCTCGCGGATTTCGCCACCAAGACGCTGAAGGCCAAGAAGGCGGTCATCCTGTCCGACGTTTCCGCCGCCTACAGCGTCGGTCTGGCCTCGTTCTTCAAGGAAGCCTTCACCGCGAGCGGCGGAACCATCCTCGCCGAGCAGAAATACGCGTCGAAGGACAAGGACTTCAAGGCCCAGCTCACCGCGATCAAGGCGATGAACCCCGACGTCATCTGCGTGCCCGGCTACTACACGGAGGTCGGGCTCATCGTGAAGCAGGCCCGCGACCTCGGCATCATGGTCCCCATCTTCGGCGGCGACGGCTGGGAAGCGCCCGAGCTCATCCAGATTGCCGGCGGCGAGGCCCTCAAGAACACCTTCTACTCCACGCATTTCTCCCCCGCCCAGGACAGCCCTATGGCCAAGAAGTTCGTCGAAGCCTTCAAGGCGAAGTTCAAGGGAGAGGTTCCCGACGCCATGGCCGCCCTCGGTTACGACTCGGCGCTCGCGCTGGTCGAAGCGATGAAGAAGGCGGGTTCGACCGAGCCCGCGAAGCTCAGGGACGCCCTCAAGACGACCGACTTCGTCGGTGTCACCGGCCGCACCAAGCTCGACGCCAAACGCGACGCCACCAAACCCGCCGTCATCATTACGACCGAGAACGGCGCCTTCAAATTCCTCCAGACCGTCGAGCCTTGATCCCGCGCGGCCATGCGACGCGCGTTCAGCCGGGTCCCAATCCTCCTCCTGATGGTGTCGTGCGCCGTGCTCGCGGCGTGCAAGCCAGCGGCTTCGGACAGCCAGTCAGTTTCATCTCCGATCAAGATCGGCGAGATCGCGTCGCTCACCGGACGTGAAGCGGGGCTCGGGCAATACACCCACATGGGCGTCCAGTTGGCGCTGGAGGAGATCAACGCCCACGGTGGAGTCCTCGGTAGGATGGTTGAGTTGGTCTCCGAAGACTCCCGGTCGAAGGCTGGTGAGACCGCCACTGCGACGCGTAAGCTGATCTCCCGCGACCAAGTCGTGGCGATGATTGGTGAAGGCGCATCCGGCCGTTGCCTCGAAGGCGCGCCCATCGCCCAGCAGGCCGGCATTCCCGTGATATCGCCGACGGCCACGAATCCGAAGGTGACCGAAGTTGGCGACTGCATCTTCCGCGTGTGTTTCACCGACCCGTTCCAAGGAACCGTCATGGCCACCTTCGCCCGGAAGTCGCTCAAAATTCAGCGCGTCGGATTGCTGGTGGACGTGGCCGCGCCCTACAGCGTCGGGTTGGCGGAGTTCTTCAAACAACGCTTCACGGCCGATGGCGGGCAGATCGTGGCGCAGCAGAAGTTCACCGGCGGTGACAAGGACTTCCTCGCCCAACTGACCTCCCTCAAGGCGGCCAAGCCCGAGGCGATCTTTGCGCCCAGCTACTATGGAGAAGGAGGTTTGATCCTGCTCCAAGCCCGCCGCCTCGGGTTGGAGATCCCGATGCTCGGCGGCGACGGCTGGGAAGCGCCGGAGTTGGTCCAGACGGGCGGCAAAGCGGCCGATGGATCTTTCTTTCCCGTGCACTTCTCGCTCGAAAGCACAGATCCGCGCAGCCGGGAGTTCATCCGGGCTTTTGAGGCCCGCTGGCAGAAACCTCCGACCGGCGCTTCGGCCCTCGGCTATGACGCACTGATGGTCCTGATCGACGCCATCCGGCGGGCCGGATCCTCGGAGCCGGCGAAGATCAAAGCCGCTCTTGCCACGACGAAGGATCATCCCGGCGTCACGGGGTTCATCACGCTGGACGAGGGGCGCAACGCCCGGAAACCTGCCGCGATCATCCGGGTTCGTGGTGGCCGGTTTCAGTTCGTCGAGACGGTCGCTCCTTGACGCCTATCTTTGGCTTGGCTCCCCGACGTTCGAGGTGATCAGGGCAGGGAACGGAGGAAGATCGCGATTAAGATGCAGCCCGCCTTGACCGTCACCTGCTCGCTGTTCACGCTCCGCAAATCGCCGGTTCGCCGGCCCAAGACTTAATGGCGGAATTCCTGCAGCAGCTCATCAACGGCCTTTCGGTTGGGGCCATCTACGCGCTGATAGCCCTCGGTTACACGATGGTCTATGGCGTCCTCCGTTTCATCAATTTCGCCCACAGCGACGTGTTCATGATCGGGTCGTTCGTGGGCTACTACGCCACGCAGAAGTATGGGTTTCCTTCCGGCACGATCGCCAGCGGACTCCTTGTCCTCGTGACGGCGATGGCCGTTTGCGCGGTCCTGGGTGTGGTGATCGAAAAGCTCGCCTACAAACCTCTCCGGGGCCGGTCGACGTTGACCGTGCTGATCACCGCGATCGGCGTCTCGCTGCTGCTGCAGAACGCCGGGCAAAAAGTGTTCGGCGCGAATCCGAAGGCCTTTCCCCAGCTCTTCCCGACGACGCAAATCCAGTTCGGCGGCCTGACGGTTTCCAGCAACCAGATCATCGTGTTGGTCGTGACCGTCGTCCTTCTGGCCGCGCTCTACTGGATCGTCCACCGGACCAAGATCGGCACGGCCATGCGGGCCGTCTCGTTCAACCCGACGGCGGCCTCGCTGGTCGGCATCAACAACGACTTGGTGATCTCGTTCACGTTCGCGCTGGGTTCCGCGCTGGCGGGCGCCGGCGGCATCCTCTACGCGATGAATTATCCGACCGTGGATCCTTTGATGGGAACGCTGCCCGGCTTGAAGGCCTTCGTCGCGGCGGTGCTTGGCGGCATCGGCAACCTTCCCGGCGCGGCTTTGGGCGCGATGGTCATCGGCCTTGTGGAAACCTTCGTCAAAGGCAGTCGCCTATCGACGTTTGCGGACGCCATCGCCTTCGCGATCCTGATCCTGATCCTCCTCTTCCGCCCGGCCGGGTTGCTCGGAAAACTGAAGGTGGAGAAAGTCTGAGTAACCACAGATGAACACAGATAAACACAGATGGGTCCAGACGTGGGCAGCAGTCATTGGAGCGCGGAGCATCGCTCCGCTCGAACTGCCCATTCGTCCGGGATGTTCGTCTATCGTTCTTCGGTCATTCGAGCGGAGCGATGCTTCGCGCTCCGGCTTTTCGGACCTGTGTCCATCTGTGTCCATCTGTGGTTGCTGAACCATGCTGCCTAAGTCCCAACTCTGGCTCCTTCTTGCGCTGGCCGTGGCCGGCGGATTGGCCGCGTTCTCTGGCCGGATGGATCCCTACATGCTCGATGTCGCGATGGGCGTTGGCATCAATCTGATCCTCGCCGCGAGCCTGAATCTGATCAACGGCTTCACCGGCCAGTTTTCCCTCGGACACGCCGGCTTCATGGCCGTTGGCGCCTACACGTCGGCCACTCTTACCACGACGCTCGCAGCGAAGCTGCTGCCACTCGTCGGCGGGCAGCCGTGGATCTTGTTTCCAATCTCACTGGTGATGGGTGGATTGCTGGCTGCCTTGGCTGGACTGGCAGTTGGTGCGCCGTCACTGCGGTTGAAGGGCGACTACCTGGCCATCGTCACGTTGGGGTTCGGGGAGATCATCAAGGTGATCCTCCAGAACGTGGACTTCGTCGGCGGTGCGCGGGGCTTGACTGGCATTCCCTCCGGTATTCCTCCCTACACGCAGATCGTGACCTTTTGGACGATCGCCGGCGCGGCGATCACGGTCTACGTCGTCTGGGGCCTGCTCAACTCGACCTATGGCCGCGGCTTCCTTGCGGTGGCCGATGACGAGATCGCCGCCGAATCGATGGGGCTGAACACGACGCGCTACAAGATCACCGCGTTCGTCGTGGGATCGTTCTTCGCCGGCGTGGCGGGGGGCCTCTATGCCCACGTGAAGGGCTACATCAACCCGGGTGGCTTCGACTTCAACAAGAGCATCGAGATCGTCGTCATGGTCATCCTCGGCGGCATGGGGAGGCATGTCGGCGTGATCATCGCGGCCATCCTGCTGACGGTCGTGCAGGAGCCGCTGCGCAAGCTGGGCGACTGGCGCATGATCCTCTACGCATTGCTGCTTATCACCCTCATGCTCACACGTCCGCAGGGTCTGTTCACCTGGCCGTTGTGGAAGAAGAAGTCCGCCTAGAACCGCCAATGCCCCCGCTGCTCCAGCTCGACAACGTCACCATCTGCTTCGGCGGATTGACGGCCGTCTCGGAAGTTTCGGCCACCGTCGGGGAAGGCGAGTTGGTCGGGTTGATCGGTCCCAATGGCGCGGGCAAGACGACGGTGTTCAACATGGTCACCGGCGTCTACCAGCCCACTCGTGGGACGATAGCGTTCGCCGGCAAACCGACGGTCGGCATGAAGCCTTTCGAGATCACCGCGATGGGGATCGCCCGGACGTTCCAGAACATCCGGCTGTTCCCCAGCCTCTCCGTGTTCGACAACGTCCGTGTGGCGTTCCATCTGCATCTCGAACACGACGCCATCCATTCGCTCACGCGCGGCGGGAAGTTTCGACGTGAGGAAACGCAGATCGCCGAACGCACCCTGGAACTGCTCGAGATCTTCAACCTCGGCCGCGTGCAGAACGAGCCGGCCAAGAGCCTTTCCTACGGCGACCAGCGGCGGCTGGAAATCATCCGCGCGCTGGCCACCCGGCCGAAGCTTCTCCTGCTCGACGAACCCGCCGCCAGCATGAACCCGACCGAGAAGGTCGAGCTGATGAAGCTCATCCAGTTCATCCAGGAGAAGTTCAAGCTGGCCATCCTGCTCGTTGAACACGACATGAAGGTTGTCATGGGCATCTGCCAACGCATCCACGTGCTGGAATACGGCCGCAAGATCGCCGAAGGCACGCCGACCGAGATCCGGGCCAACCCGGCGGTGATCGCGGCCTACTTGGGAAAAGAGCACGCTTAGAAACTGTCGAATGCGTGTGACCGACGAAGAGATTCAGACGTATCTGAAAGGTTCAATGCCGGTTATCTGGGCTTGGATTTGGACTGAGCTTAAGCCGGGGAAAGCCAAAGATGAACTTGGTGAAATTCTTTTTGAACCAACCGAACAACTTCGGGATCTCACGGTTCCTTGGATACGGATGGCCGTCATCACGGCTTCATTCGATCACCCCGAAATCAAGGAGCTCGTTCGTGGGCTGGTATGGGAGAGTCTTCATTGGTGGAGTCGCTTTTT
>JAYUUX010000653.1:0-2980 GCA_043754645.1 Verrucomicrobiales bacterium
CGAAATGGGTGACGGCGAAGACGTGGAAGAGATTCTTCTGGAGCGAGCCCATGAACTCGGCTGGCGACCGCTCCAGTCCGACGCCGTCGTTGACTCCGGCGTTGTTCACCAGCACGTCGATCCGGCCGAAGGCTTTCAAGGTCTGTTCGACCAACGAGCGGCAGGCGTCTTCCGAGGTGAGATCCCCAGCGATGAACACTGCCTTGCCACCGCACTTGGCGGCGACGGCGGTGCCGCGTTCCAAATCACGTCCATGGACGACAACCCGCGCTCCTTCCGCCACAAACGAGCAGGCGACAGCCTCGCCGATGCCGGCCGTCGCACCCGTCACCACGACTACCTTGTCTTCGAAGTTTAGGTTCATGGGAGGTTCAGACGTTGACCCATCTCTTCGCTGAGCTGCTCTTGAGGATGGCTTCGCAGAGATTCACCTCGTGGTGGCCGTCGGCGGCGGTGGCGAAGAGGGCAGGGGAGGTTCCGCCGTTGGCGATGTGCTGGTAGACGGCGCGGTAGTGCATCTTGTGCGCGTCGGCAAAGCCTTCGGCGTGGCCGCCGGGATAGTCGGAGAAGCCCGCGATGTCCTCGGTGAATCCGGCGGTGTTGCGCTGCAGAATCTGGTTCGGCTCGTCGCGGCGGCCGAGGACGATGTCGTTCGGGTCCTGGAGATCCCAGCGGACGCTGCCCTTGGTGCCATAGATTCCCATGGCGAGGCTGCATTTCCATCCGGCCGCGACCTGCGAGATGGAGGCGTTGGCGTGGACGTTGTTGGCGAAGCCATGGCCGGACTTGCCGAACTTCAGAAGCACGCTGCCGAAGTCCTCGGTGTCGACCTTGTAGGGAACCATCGTCGCGGGATCGACCTTGGCAAAGGTCTTCACCTCGCCCGTCGGACGCAGCCGGGTTTTGTGAAAGGTCTCCAAGTGGGCGAAGACACCTTCGGTCTTGGCGCCGAGGATGAATGAAACCGCGTCGATCCAATGCGTGCCAATGTCGCCGACGGCGCGGAGTTTGCCGCCTTCGCTCGAGAGCACGCGCCAGTTGTAGTCCGTCTGCTGGAGGAGCCAGTCCTGGAAGAAGTGGCCCTGCACATGGATGATCTGGCCGAGGTCGCCGCGTTGGACGAGCGCGCGCATCTGGAGGACAGCGGGGAAGAAGCGGCACATGTAGTTCACCGCAAAGACGGGCGCGAGGTGGGCGCGGTCGCGCTGCGACCGCGTGGCTTCGCAGCGCGAAGCCAGCCACCTGACGACCTTGGACGTCTCCTTGGAAGTCATGCCAAGCGGCTTTTCGCAGACGACGTGTTTGCCGGCCTTCAAGGCGGCCAGCGACTGCTCCACATGCGCCTTGTTGGGCGAAGTGATGTGGACAACGTCCACGTTGGGCGAAGCGAGGAGCGCCTTGTAGTCGTAGTCGCCGTAGACCTCGGGAATACCCCAAGTCTCGGCGGTGGCTTGGGCTGACCTGGTGGAACCACAGATGGCCGTGACCTGCACGCCGAGACGTTTCAGCGCCTCGATATGGACGGGCCCGATGAAGCCCGTGCCGATGACGCCGGCGCGCAGAGTATGGAGTGGCTTGGACATGGCGTGAGTGTGATCGCGCTGCCCGACGGATGGCAAAGCAAGAGCGACCGTGAACCCTCGGGCTTGGCGAACGGCGCGGTGGAATCCGTCAGCCGAGCACTTGCCCCGGTTTGAGCGGCCAGCCGCGCAGAAAATCTCCGGCTGCCAGCCGTTTGCCGCCTTCGCGCTGCATTTCCCGGATCCGCAGGCTGCCTTCAGCACACGCCACGAGCAGGCCCGTATCGTCGGCCGACAAAATGGTTCCGGGCGTTCCGGCCGTGTCCTCCGCCGACGTGCGGAAGACTTTCAGAAGGCTGCGGTCGGCGGTGTCCGGAAGCCGGGTGAACGCCCCGGGCCAGGGCGTGAACGCGCGGATGCGGTTCCAGTTGCTGACGGCGGGCAGGTTCCAGTCGATTCGCCCGTCGTCCTTCGTGATCTTCCGGGCGTAGGTAATGCCTTCGGCCGGCTGGGGTCGCGGAGCGATTAGCCCGGCGGCGTAGCCGGGGATCGTCTTCACGAGCAGTTCGCCGCCGAGTTGCGCAAGCCGGTCGTGGAGCGTCTGGCCATTGTCATCGGCGCTGATCATTGTTTCGACCGTGCTTAGCATCGGGCCGGTATCGAGGCCGGCGTCCATCTTCATGATGGTCACACCGGTGACGGCGTCGCCTGCGGCGATGGCCCATTGGATCGGAGCCGCGCCCCGATGCCGTGGGAGCAGGGAAGTATGGACGTTGAGGCAGCCAAGCCGCGGAATATCCAGCAGCGCCTGGGGGAGGATCTGGCCGTAGGCCGCGACCACGACGAGGTCGGGTGCGATTTGGCGGAGCTGATCGAGGAACTCCGGGAGACGCGCCTTCACCGGCTGGAGAACCGGAACTCCGGCGGCTTCGGCCACCTGTTTGACCGGGGTGGCGACGAGTCGGAGGTCGCGGCCCTTGGGTTTGTCCGGTTGGCTGACGACGGCGACCACCGCGCAGCCCGGGCAATCCAGCAGCGATCGCAGGCTGGCGCAGGCGAGGTCGGCAGTGCCCATGAAGACGACCTTCAAGGGCGAACCCGGGAAATGCATGGCGGACTGGGGCTAGGCGAGCGATTCGATCCGCACCGACTGGATCTCGATGAAGGGAATCCGTTCCACGGCGCTGGCGTTCCCCGCGTCGACGAACAGGTCGAGGTAGGTCTGCTCGATCGTGCTGACCTTCGTGCCGACGAAAACGCCGCGGTGGGTCTCAAACACAAGCTGCTTTCCCGTGGCGTCCGGTCCGGGAACGGTCTTGAGGAACGGCCCGAGTTTCGTTTCGAAGAAGCGGCGGTTGAAGACGACTTTGCCGCGCTCGAACACGCTGAGGATCGTGGGCACATCCGATGGGGCCTTCTTCTTCGATGATTTCGACGTGTTGCCCGTATTGCCGCGCCGG
>JAYUUX010000654.1:0-2318 GCA_043754645.1 Verrucomicrobiales bacterium
TTCCCGATGGGCGTGGCGACGAGATACAGCGTCGACGGCTGGAGCGGCGGGAGCTGAGTTGGCGCGGCGGTTGTGGAATCCACGAAGGGACGTTGGCGAGTGGAGAGGGAGAAGGGGAGGGGAAAACATTCAACATCGAACATCGAACGCCCAACATCGAGTTTGGGAAGGCCGTCCGTTGCCTACCGCGACGAACGGGAGAATGGGGCGGCGCTGCAACGCCGCCCTACCGGATGGAGTTCGGCGCTCAGGAGGCAGCCCTCATTCAATGTTGGACGTTGAGTGTTGAATGTTCGGTGTTTCCCTCTACCCGGTGAATTCTCCCTTGCGCCGGAGGCCTTCCGTTCTCGAAATACGGGTGTTCACCCGACACACCGACTATGAAACGCCGCGCCTTCATCCTGTCCGCCACGATTCTCAGCCTTTCTTTGAGCGCCTTTGCCCAGGCCAAGAAGTCCTACACCATCGGGCTGGTCGCAAAGTCGCAGGGCAATCCCGTCTTCCAGGCCGCGCGGGTCGGGGCCATGGACGCCGCCAAGGAGCTCGGCGCGAAGCACGGCATCGCCATCAAGATCGACTGGCGCACGCCCAACGAGGAGGACGCCCAGAAGCAGGCCGACGCCATCGAGCAGCTCGTCCTCGCCGGCGCGGACGGCATCGCTGTGAGCTGTTCCGACGCGAACAAACTCACCGACGCCATCAACCGCGCCGTGGCCAGTGGCATTCCCGTCGCCACGTTTGATTCCGATGCCCCGGCCTCGAAGCGCTTCGTCACTTACGGCGTCGACGACATCCAATGCGGTGAACAGGTCATGGAAGAACTGGCGAAAGTGATGAAGGGCAAGGGCGTCGTCGCCATCCTGGCCGGAAACCAGAACGCGCCGAATCTCCAGAAGCGTTCCCAAGGCGTCCGCAATGCGGCGAAGAAGTATCCCGGCATCACCATCCGCGACACCTATTACCACAAGGAGACCCCGCAGGACGCCGCCGCGCGGGTTGAGCAGGTCATGCAGTCCAATCCGGACATCACCGGCTGGGCGATGATCGGCGGTTGGCCGCTCTTCACCGACAATGCCCTCAAGTGGTCGCCCGGCAGCGTCAAGGTCGTGAGTGTGGACGCGTTGCCGGCGCAGCTTGGCTACCTCAAAAGCGGCCATGTCCAGATCCTCCTCGCTCAGCAGGTCTACGAGTGGGGCTACAAGTCGACCGAACACATCATCAACAAGCTCCACTTGAAGAAGAACCCTGCTGCCGTGAAGGACGTGAGCCCGTTGGTGCCAGTCACGAAGGAGAACGTGGATGCCTTCGGCAAGAACTGGGACAAGTGGCTGCCGAAGTGATCGGTCGGTTCTGAAGCGCCATATCGGTCACAGGAATGTTTCTTGGACTTGCACCCGGTGCCTCGTCTACTCCGCCCATGCGTCGCCTCTCGCACTTGCTTGCCGCCATGTCCCTGACCTTCGCCGCTTCGGCCGTTGAAATCGTCGCCCATCGCGGCGCTTCCCATGATGCGCCGGAGAACACGCTTTCGGCGATGAATCTCGCGTGGGTGCAGAAGGCCGACGCGATCGAGACCGACCTGCATCTGTCGAAAGACGGGAAGATCGTCGTCATCCACGACTTCGACTTCAAACGGGTGGGTGGCACGACCGACAAGATCGCCGCGCTGACTTGGGATCAGATGAAGGGAGCGGACGTTGGCGGGTGGAAAGATCCCAAGTTTGCCGGCGAGAAGGTTCCGACCCTTGAGTCGTTGCTTGCGACGGTCGGGAAGGGAAAACGCATCTTCATCGAAATCAAGGTGGGGCCGGAGATCCTTCCCGAGCTGGCCCGGGTGATCGCGGCTTCCGGCAAGGCGCCCGAGCAGATGCCGATCATCTGCTTCGGCTACGAGACCTCCGTCGCGGCCAAGAAGCAGTTTCCCAAGCACGACGTCTACTGGCTCCACGGCTGGGCCAAGGACAAGACGACCGGGGAGTTTCCGAAGATCGGTGATCTGATCGCCAAGGCGAAGGCGGGCGGGCTCGATGGACTGGATCTCAATCAGGGTTTCCCGGTGGACAAGGAGTTCGTGAAACAGGTGAAGGATGCGGGACTTCAACTCCACGTTTGGACCGTCGACGATCCGGCCATGGCCAAGAAGTGGGCTGATGCGGGCGTCGACGGCATCACCACCAACCGCGCGGCGTGGATGCGCGAGCAGCTCGGGCTGCGCGATTGACACTACGGAATCCCCTCAGGCTACAAGTGAATCGCACGCCCCACCGCGACGCCCGCGGCTTCCATGACGGCTTCAGAAATCGTCGGGTGCGGGTGCA
>JAYUUX010000655.1:0-1910 GCA_043754645.1 Verrucomicrobiales bacterium
GGAGCTTGGCCCCGCCTTCACCGGAGGAAGCGACAAACCCGACGGCGAAGCGGGGCTCGAAGGCCAGCGTGATCAGAGCCGCCTTGCCGTAGCGCGTCACGCCTTCGATGCCGACCTTCTTGGCATCGACCGTCGGATCGGTTTCCAGATAGTCGAGGCCCCTTGCGGCGCCCCAGGCCCATGCTCGGAGCGATCCCCAGTCGTCGGGCTTTCGGGCTTGGCCCTTGTTTACGAGGCCGATGACGCCCTTTGTCAGTCCTGCGCCGTTGTCCGCCTGGATGCTGCCGGGATTGATCACGGCGTAGCCCCAGCCGGCGGCGAGGAGCTGTTCCTGGGACGGCGGATCGTTGAATGGCCCGCCGAAGTTCGCGAAGCGATTGGTCGGAACCGGGCTGCCGACCGGACGGGGCAGTCCGTTGCCTCCGAACCCGCCGAACATCATCAGCACGGGCACACGGCCCTTGGCTCCCTTCGGAGTCACAACGGTCATGCTGATGTTGACGGTGATCTCCGGGCACGCGGAGTTGTCCACGCTCCCGACAAGTTGTTTGCCCACCGCGGGCAAGGTTCCGACGAGACCGTCGGTGACGTTGGAAACCACGGACCACGTGACCTTGGGGACATTCTTCGGCACCCGGCCGACCACTTCGCGCTCGAAGTCCTCGATGATCTCCGGCCGGCGCACGGTGCGCCACTGGTCCGCCGTCGTGACCTTTGTTCCGTTCTTGGTGACGAGCAGTTCAGGCAGGTTGGGAAAGGGATTGGCCTTGGCGGGATCGTAGTTGGCCGAGTTGGTCCTGCCGGTTTGGCCGCTGGGACCGGGGCGAAGCACCTTGATGCCGAGTTGCTGCATCATGTTCTTGTGGTCCTCCTGGTTGGTCCACGTAAGCGGGGCTGGTTTGGACGCCGCCGGCGCCTGGGCTTGGAGTGTCCCGTTGCAGGCGCTGATTCCGAGGAACACAAGAAAGAGCCGGGCAGAGCGGGGGCTGGGCAGGGGAATGGTTTGCATGGGATGTCGAGGGTTGGACGGAGAGGTGACCGGAGGGTTGCCGATCGGTTACTGCGAATAACAGCTTGCCCCCAACTGGCGGCATTTCGCCCCATCCGGCTTGAGTTTCGGCGGATCGCCTTCATCTATCTGGGGCTGGACGCCCAACATTGACGCCATGAGTGACCCGTTGCCGCCCGCCGCCAATCCCACGCCGCCCAAGCGGGTCTCGAAGACCGTTACACCCGGTCTTCGTATCGCCCTGTGGGCTGTCTTCGCTCTGACCGCGTTGCTTGGCGTCAACTCCGTCTACCTCCTCGCCATCCGTGGGCTGGAATGGATGAAGGAGGCAACCTACCAGAACTACTTTTTCCAGTGGATGTTTCTCGCCCATCTGGTGCTGGGAATCCTGCTGGTCCTGCCGTTCGTCGTCTTCGGCATCGGCCATGCACTGAAGGGCAAAGACCGGCCTAATCGCCGGGCCGTCCGCGTCGGCTGGGCGCTGTTGAGCACGGGAATCATCGTCCTCGTTTCCGGCGTGGCGCTGATGCGCATCGAGGGTTTCTTCATCCAGAATCCTCTCTTCCGTTCCACCGCCTACTGGGCCCACGTCATCGCGCCCATCGTCGCCGTCTGGCTCTTCGTGCTGCACCGGTTGGTCGGACCGAAGATCAATTGGCGCATCGGTATCGGCTGGGGTTTGGCCTCGGCCTTCCTGGTCTTGGGAATGGTCGCGCTGCACTCGACCGATCCGCGCAAGTGGAACGTCGCCGGTTCGAAGGAAGGCGCGAAGTATTTCGAGCCGTCGTTGGCCCGCACCTCGAACGGCAAGTTCATCCCGGCCGAGTCGATGATGAACAACGAGTATTGCCTCAAGTGCCACGAGGACTCCTACAACAGCTGGTTCCACAGCGCGCACCGC
>JAYUUX010000656.1:0-12026 GCA_043754645.1 Verrucomicrobiales bacterium
CCGGCTACCGCTCGTTCATCGAGTCCGTGAAGCTGGCCAAGCAGAAGAACCTGGCTGTCGGATCGGGCTTCTGCTGGCGCTCGCACCTCGCACAGCGCGGAGCCTACGAGCGCATCCATGCCGGCGACATCGGCGACGTCCGCACCATCTACGGCACCTACAACACCAGTCCTCCCCGCACCCCCATCAAACGTGAAGACGGCTGGACCGACATGGAATATGTGGTCCGTAACTGGATGCAGTTCAGCTGGCTCTCCGGCGATTGCCTCGTCGAGCAGGCGATCCACAACGTCGACCTGACGAACTGGGCCATGAAGAACGAGATGCCGGTCAAGGCCATCGCTCACGGCGGCCGCCAGATCCGGCCCGAGGGTGGCATCGTCGGAAACAACTTCGACCACTTCGCGGTGATCTACGAGTGGGAGAATGGCACCCGGGGATTCGTCACCGCCCGGCAAATTCCCGGCTGCGACAACGACAATTCCGAGACGATCTACGGCAGCAAAGGCACCGCCCACATCCTCCTCTTCCGCGGCAACCCCTTCATCACCGACCTTTCCGGGGAACGCAAATGGCGCTACTCCGGCCCCACCCCGAACATGTATCAGGTCGAGCATGACGAACTTTTCGCCTCGATCCGCGCCGGCAAGCCCCGCAACGACGGCGACTGGTTGGCGAACAGCACCATGATGGGAATCATGGGACGCATGGCGGGCTACACCGGGAAGGACATCTCGTGGGAGCAGGCCACCTCCGCCAACGACTCAGTGGCGCCGATGACCGACATCAGCTTCAACGACAAGCCGCCCGCCGCGGAACTCCCGCAACCCGGCAAGACCCGGATCGGCTAGGCGATTTGATTTCGCACTTCGATGGGCGGCCGCAGGCGGCCGCCCTTTTTGTTGCCCTTATGGGACATGAAAAAGGGCCGTTCCTTGCGGAACGGCCCTCTGATTAAGCGGTGGGTCTAGCAGTTGAAGTTGGAAGTAGTCGACGTGGATGGTGAGTTTTCCGGGGATGAACTCGAACTTTGGCGTGTAGGCGACGCCGAAGTTCCAAGACGACGACTCTTCGGGAGTCAGGTTCGGCTCACCCGCAATCGTGTTGAACACGGCCTCCCGGATGGCCGAAGGGTCGGGCGCCACCCGCCTCAGTTTTCATCCGCCGTTTACACCTTGGGAGAGTGGATGGATGGACGGACACGGCGCGGCACACCCCCGGAAAGGACCGAGGAGTGAACGATCCTCCAGGAGATGAACCGGAACGCGCCGCCGAGGGAACTACGACCACGAAAAGGTAAGCCGGGAGGGAACTTGCACCGGACAAAGAGAAGCAATGGGTCAGAGGATCCGGACGGATATGCAAGGAGCCGTCCGCCCGGTCCCGACGGGTCCGACATCGGCGTTGGAATTCTGACTACGATTCTGAATCCGCTTGAAACGTCGGCTGGATTTGAATCCAAAGCCGTTGACGGATTGTGACTAAGGGTAATTGGCGGAGAGATGGGGATTCGAACCCCAGGTAGGGTATTAGCCTACTCACGCTTTCCAGGCGTGCGCCTTAAACCACTCAGCCATCTCTCCGCCGGGCCGCGAAATGTCAGGGAGATTTTCCTGCGAGGCAACAGTTTAGTTGCCGACCGGCGCCTGTTGCATTCGCCGCCTGAATAGCGTCCATTAAACGCAGTCTACTTCACCAGCGACGACAGCCATGGCCAAGCGGTTGACCGGACAAACGGGCTAAGCGAAGCCAGCCGAAGTCGCCAAAAACGTTCGTATGAACCTTCTTCTGTTCCGGCGTCTCGGGCCTTTGGCCCTAGTCGGGGCGTCAGCCGCAATCATCGGCTGCAGCGAAGCCAACCAAGCTCGGCTCGCTTCCTCCCCCAACCCAGCAACCACGGGGATTCCCGTGGTCTCGATCGAACCACGGCCCGCGGTCGCACAGGGCGTTCCAACCAGTTCCCCTGCGACGGTCCCCCCGGCACCCGTTGTCGCCATTCCACCAACGGCTGCACCCGTCCCCGTGATCGCTCCGGCGCCGGACACGATTCCCGAAAAACTCCGCGACATCGTCAAGCTCGCGGACGCGAAAGTGGCTCCCGAAGTCGTGTTGGCGTTGATCAACCGCAACGACAACGACTACGCGTTGAACGCAGATGAAATCCTTCTGCTCCGGCGCCGCGGCCTCGACGAAGGCGTCATCGCCGCGATGATCCGGCGTCCCGCCGAGGCGGCCGGCGCACGCGTCGAACAGCAGATCGCTTCCGCGCCCGCACCGGTTGCCCCCCCTCCTGCTCCGCAGCCTG
This sequence comes from Verrucomicrobiales bacterium, assembly GCA_043754645.1. Taxonomy (GTDB): domain Bacteria; phylum Verrucomicrobiota; class Verrucomicrobiia; order Limisphaerales; family CANJSG01; genus CANJSG01. The sequence continues at coordinate 2,306 of JAYUUX010000656.1, forward strand.
CCCCTGAGCCCGCTCAAGTATCCGCGCCCGCGCCGCAGGTTGTCGTTACCCAACAAATCCCCGCGGCTTCGCCGATCCCCGCTCAAACCGTAGTCGTCCAAGCGCCGGCCCAGCCCGTCACCGTCCAATACTTCCAGCAGTCCCTCGCACCCTACGGATCGTGGATCCAGGTCGATGGCGTTGGTCTTTGCTGGCAGCCGACGATCGTCGTGAGTGATCCGCTGTGGCGCCCCTATTACCAGGGCGGGCGCTGGGTCTACAGCTCTTGCGGTTGGTATTGGCAGTCCGATTACAACTGGGGTTGGGCCGCGTTCCACTACGGCCGTTGGTCGAGGCACCACCGGCACGGCTGGGTGTGGCATCCCGGCACTGAATGGGCGCCCGCGTGGGTTTCATGGCGCCAGAGCCAGGACTACTTCGGTTGGGCCCCGCTTCCCCCCGGCTCCCACTATCGGGCTGGTTTCGGGTTCACCTACCAGGATCGTAACGTCGGCATCAGCTTCGGATTCGGCCTGGGCTACGACGACTTCTGCTTCGTGCCGTCCCGGCGCTTCTGTGATCCGAGTCCGTGGCGCCACGGCATCGGACCGCGGGAACGGCAGGTCGTCTACAACCAGACCACCGTCATCAACAACTACGTCTCCGGCGACAACAACGTGATCATCAACGAAGGCATCGGCCGCACCCGCATCGCCTCGGCCACGGGCCAACGGCTGGACCCTGTCCCGATCCGCCAAATCCCGGCCCGTGAACACAACGGAAACCGTGCCGACTCCCTCATCGATTCCGGACGTTCCATCGCGGTCTATCGCCCCGCCCAGATCGAGAACGCGCCCCGTAACATCGCTCCCGCATCGGGACGAGCCACCATGCCATCACAGACAGTCGGAACACCCAGGGACTACTCGGGCGGCGCTCCCAGTGGCCGGAACAATGGAGGCGGCGACATCCGCTCGATCCCCCCGACCGGGCGTCCGGGCACAAGCCAACCGAACCTCCCTCCGCAGCCGATGCTCCCGGCACAGCCCACGTTGCCCCGTGACCGTTCTGGCCGGGCCGACGTTCGCGCCGAGACCCCTGCCCTGACGGTTCCTCGTTTGGTCGAGTCTCCCACCGTGTCGCGACAGCCGGTGCAGTTGCCCACTGTGTCGATGATCCGTCAGCAACCGCAGCAGCCCGTCGCTGTTCCGCCCACAGTCCAGGAAAGTCCTCGCAGCAGCCGCAACGACTATTCCTCGCGGGCGGGCAGGACCGAAAGTTCCGGCCAACAACAGGCCCGCCCCCAATCGTCCGTGCTCGCCAATCCGGCCCCGCAGGCCGCGGTCGTTGCGCCGATACCCTCGGCCCGGGTGGAGGTGCCGTCGCCCCGCTTTGATCGTCAGGCCCCACCGAGCGTTCCTTCCGGAAGGGAGCTGAATCGGGAGCAATATACTCCCAGCACTCGCCAACAACCCCAGCCCCGCGCCTACGATTCGTCGTCGACCCTGGGCCGGGCGGCGATACAGCAGCAGCAGCAGGCCAACCAACCCCCGCCCCAAGCGCCGGTCGTTCGGCAGATCGGGGCGCCAACTCCAGTGCCGACACCCGCCCCTCAATCCTCGCCTGATCGCGCACAACGCGACCAGTCATCCGGCCGATCCGGCCGTGACAGGGGCAACTAACCTCGTTTCCTTCGTTCACAACGGCCGTCGGATCAAAATCCGCCGGCCGTTTTTGTTTCCTGGATCAGCCCCTGCCAGCTTCAGCGCACTTGCCGTCCGGCGCGGCTGCGGCACGCTCTTCCCAATGCAACGCCCCATCGCTGCCGCCATCCAGACCGCCGCCGTCGCCGTATTGCTGACCGCTGCGTCGTCCGCCTTCGCCCAAGCAAAACCGCGCATCGCCAAGCTCGACGATCTTCCACGCTACACCTACGCCGTCACCGGCACTGCGGCCGAGGTGGTGACCAACGCGACCGTCTTCCAGGCCATCGCCGACAAGGCGGGCGCCGACATCGCCGCCGATCTGGGCAAATACCAGATCGACGACAAGACCACCTTGAAGCGCCTCAAGAGCGCGCTCCTTGGCCTCAGCCAACTCGCGGGCAAAGACGATGAGACCCTCAAGCTGATCGAAGAAATCCGCGCGCTCGAGGACAAGCCTGGACTCAAGCTCACCACCGGAATCGTTTCAGAAGCCCGCATTGAGGCGAAGCGCAAGACCAGCTCCACCACGGGCGAAGCATTCCGCGCGGCCTTCCGCGAAGCCCTTTCACGCAAGGTCAACTCCTTGCCCTGGGCCACGGTGCAGAACGAGATCAGGGAACTGAAAGGCAACATCGAGATTCGCAGCGCCAGCCTCCTTCTCGGCATTATCAGCTCGCAGATCGAGCCCGTCGTGCAGGCGAACAAATCCCTCAGCCGCGAACTCGCCGAGCAGCTCATCTCGATGCGTTCAGCCCTGATGATCCAGCTCCCTTTGAAGGAGGACATCATCAACGTGCTTGAAGCCGTCACGCTCGCAAAACGAGTCGACAAGAAAGACATCTGGGCCGACCGCTCCGTGACGCTTCCGGCCAAGGCGCCGCTGAACAACGTCGTCGTCGGCATTTGGGATTCCGGCGTCGACACGGCCATCTTCAAGAACCAGCTCTTCACCAATCTCCGCGAGAAAGCCAACGGCAAGGACGACGACAACAACGGCTTCGTTGACGACGTGAACGGCATCGCCTTCGACCTGCACGCCAACCGTGTTCCCGAACTCCTCGTCCCGCTAGGCGAAGCCGCCAAACGCACCGCCGATCTCAAAGCCGACATGAAAGGCCTGCTCGACCTCCGCGCCTCCATCGACAGCCCGGAAGCCTCCGCCTTGAAGAAAAAGCTCGGAGCCATCGAACCCGCCAAGGTGAAGGCGTTCATGGAAGACCTCAGCCTCTTCGGCAACTACACCCACGGCACCCACGTCGCCGGCATCGCCGTCGCCGGGAATCCCTTTGCGCGCGTCCTGACCGCCCGCATCACGTTCGACTACCACGCCATTCCCGAGAAGCCGACGGTCGAACAGGCGCAGAAGAACGCCGCCGCCGCGCAGTCCACCGTCGATTACTTCAAGGCCAACAACGTCCGGGTGGTCAACATGAGCTGGGGCGGCAGCCTCAAGGATGTTGAAGACGCCCTCGAAGCCAACGGCGCAGGCAAGGACGCGAAGGACCGCGCGGCCATGGCCCGCGAGATCTTCCAGATCGAGAAGCTCGGCCTGACCAAGGCCCTGGCCAGCGCGCCCGGCATCCTCTTCATCGCCGCCGCCGGCAACTCGAACAACGACGCCGAGTTCGACGAGATGATCCCCTCCGCCATCCGTTTGCCGAACCTCATCACCGTCGCCGCCGTGGACAAGGCGGGCGACCAGGCGCCCTTCACCAGCTTCGGCCCCACCGTCATCGGCTACGCCAACGGCTACGAGGTGGAGAGCTACATTCCCGGTGGCGAAAAGATGAAATTCAGCGGCACCTCCATGGCCGCGCCGCAGACCGCGAACCTCGCGGGCAAGCTCTACGCCATCGACCCAAGCCTGACGCCCGGCGAAACCATCTCCCTCATCCGCCGCGGCAGCGACGCCTCGCCGTCCGATCCCCGCATCAAGCTCATCAACCCCAAGCGCACCGTCGAACTCCTTGACCAGCGCATGGCGGAGAGGTGAACCGCACATCGGGTGTCATTCATTCCGACCGTTGACCAAGCCGCCGCATGAGCGACGAACCCGCCCCTCAGTCCGAAATCATCCTCTACCAGACGGAGGATGGCCGGACGCGTGTCCAATGCCGGTTCGAGAATGAAACCATCTGGCTGACGCAGAAGCTCATGTCAGAGCTGTTCCAAAAGGACGTGCGGACGATCAACGAGCACGTTCAGAACATCTTTGAAGAAGGAGAACTGCAGCCCGGTTCAGTTATCCGGAAATTCCGGATAACTGCCGCCGACGGCAAATCCTACGACATTCAGCACTACAACCTGGAGGTCGTCCTTTCTGTCGGATACCGGGTAACATCTCAGCGCGGCACCCAGTTCCGCCGATGGGCCACCTCCCGCCTGAAGGAGTATCTGGTGAAGGGGTTCACCATGGACGACGAGCGGCTGAAGAACCCGCCGGGCAAGGGCCAGAAGGACTACTTCGACGAGCTGCTGGAACGCATCCGGGACATCCGCTCCTCGGAAAGGCGATTCTACCAGAAGATCCTCGATATCTACGCCACCAGCGTGGACTACACGCCAGACGCCGACGCATCGCAGCAGTTCTTCGCCACCGTGCAGAACAAGATGCACTGGGCCACCCACGGCCACACCGCCGCCGAGGTCATTGCGCAGCGGGCGGATGCGACGAAGCCCTTCATGGGCCTGCAATCCACCCCGCCCGGCGGAGTCGTGCGGAGGGACGACGTCGCCGTTGCGAAGAACTACCTCAAGGAAGCCGAACTCCAGGTGCTGAACCGCATCGTCACCCTCTACATCGAATACGCGGAGCTGCAGGCGTTGGACCGCAAACCGATGACGATGCGGGATTGGATCACCAAGCTGGACGAGTTCCTGAGAATCTCCGGCCGCGACCTTTTGGACCACGCCGGAACGGTGTCCGCCGAGTCCGCCAGGGCGAAGGCCGAACTGGAATACGCGCGCTATCGCAAGCTGCAGGATTCCCAGCCGCAACCGGTCGACGCGGAGTTTGAGAAAGCCGCGAAGGCATTGAAGAAGCTGCCAAAGCCGAAGAAGCCACGCCCGCAGTCTTAGCCGGTCGCCTCGCCGTCCGATCCCCGCATCAAGCTGATCAATCCCAAGCGCAGCGTCGAACTCCTCGACCAGCGCATGGCGGAAAAGTGATCGGGGTAGCAGGGATCACTTCTCTTTCGGTGGTTCGTCTTCCGGCGGTTCCATGACGAAACGGAGGGACTTCAGTTCGCCAGAAGCGGTGTCCACCTCGGCCCGGACGGCGACGGACTGCTTGGCGGATTCCGGGGTGTTCCACTCGAACCTGATCCGCGAGAGGCGGGTGGTCCCGTAGGTGTTCGGCTGGTAGATTTTAGGGCGGCTAACCTCGCACCAGTCGGCGATGTCTTTCCGTCCCAGCTTGCGGATCGCGGCCACGACCTTCGCGATGGCATCCGCCTCACCGAGCTTGGACTGGCGCTTCATGGTGTGCGTCCACCAACCCGCTTCGGGATTGAGGAAGAGACGGTCGGGCGTGGCGAAGCCGCCGAGTTTCCCCGAGTCGAGCCAGAAGCTCCATCCATCCAGCGTGCTGATGGACGTGGTGAAGCCGGGCTTGAAGGGCTCCCTGGCCTGTGGCGTGTCGAAGGCGTTGGTCTTGAGGATTTCCTGCACCGGCTTCAGCTCGGGAAGGATCGAGGCGAACTCCTTGATTGCCCGGAAGTCGCGGGGCGACCCGGCCAGCTGCCAAGCCCACGAACCTTCTGCATTGGCTCCGGCGAAGGCATTGTTGGTAGGAGGATTGGAATACGGAAAAGAGCAATGAACAATCTGTGCAGGCTTGCGCGCCCACTCGATTTTGAACGACCCGATGTTATCGAGCCCGGGATGATACCAGGCCAGGCTGACGTAGTTCGAAGAGTCAAGGACGAGAGGCATCTCCCGAGGGTCCAAGTCCACGTAGATGGAGGCCAAGTCATAGCCCAGCGCGGTTAGAAAAGATCGCGTGCGCTCGATGGCCTGTGCGCTGGATAGGTCGTTGGTTCCAGCGGGCCGCTCCCTGTCATCCCCCGTGTAGTTGATGCTGAACCTGGTGTCGAACAAGGACACGTGTTCCCCAGCTAGAAGCATTTTTTCCCCCGTTTTCCATAGGCGAATATAGGCGTCCTTTTCAGCGGACGGAACAGTGTAGTTGGTCCCCAACTCGTAGTTTCCATGCTGCTTAAGCGCCCTGAGAAAAGAATCCACCGTGGCTCCGAGACCTCGCGAGCCATCGGCCGACATTCCAAGAAGCGCGACAAGCAACATTGCTGAACGGGTTCTCATGCTCATGGCGAAGTGATCCGCTTCTGCGTCTCGTCGGCTACTTCCTCAGGTGCTTCGCCAGAAACTGCCGCACCTTCTCGTTGATCTCAGGGCCGCCGAAGCCGTGGCCGGCGCCTTTGACCACATGGAACGTCACGTCCACTCCGGCCTTCTTGAGCGCGGCATCGAGCAGTTCGCTCTGGTTCAACGGCACGGTATTGTCCTTGTCGCCGTGCATGATGAGGAACGGCGGATCGTCGGGCGTGACGTAGGTGACGGGATTGGCCCGGGCGGCCTTTGCCTTGTTGTCCGGCACGGCGCCGCCGATGAGCTTGCTCTCTGGGGAATCGGGCGCGTCGTGTTTGATCGTGCTGGGGAACCGGCTCATCTGCGTGAAGTCAGTCGGCCCGAAGAAGTCGACGACCGCCTGGACGCGGCTGGACACTCCGAGATTCTCGCCGGTGTCGAACTCCTTCACGTCGCCAGAAGTTCCGAGCAGAGCCACGAGGTGTCCGCCCGCCGAACTGCCCCAGACGGCAATCCTGTCCGGGTTGTAGCCGTATTCTTTAGCATGGACGCGGAGCCAGCGAATGGCCGTTTTGCAGTCGATGATCTGCGCGGGAAAGACGGCGTGCTGGCTCAGGCGGTAGTTGATGCTGGCGACGGCGTAACCTTCCTCGACGAAGATCTGGGCCGGCGTGCGTTCCTTGTCTCCCTGCTGCCAAGCTCCGCCATGAATCCAGACGATGAGGGGTGCGTTGGCAGGGTTCTTGGGCAGGTAGAGGTCAAGCTTGTGACGCGGATGGCCGTTGGACACGTAGGCGAGGTCGCGCAGGATCTTGCCGTCGGTCTGACGGGCTTCGGCGGCGGCGCGCATCTTCCTCCTCACCTCCGCCGGCGACGCGATGGGCATCCGATCGGCCTCGTCGCGGGACTGGGATTTGGGATCGGCGGCCATGCTTGGTCGCACCAACAGGAATGCAGCCAGGAGGAGAAAGCAAAGCGGCTTCATGGATACCGCCAAGGACGACCCCGAAACCGCCGCGGTTACCAGCGAAAACTCACCGGATCCGGAACGTCTTCATCGCGGCGTCGAACGCGAAAAGCATCCGCGGGCCGGCTTCGCGGGTGTGCGATGCGGTGAGCATGAACTTGTCGTCGCCCTCGCCGGGAAAAAGGTAGAAGGCGTGCCACAGCTTCTCGCCTTCGGCTTCGCTCAAGACGATCCAGCGTCGGCCCTTGAGCCCGGCCGCCGTGGTAAAGCTGGATTCCTCCTGGAGCGTGGCCCCGTTCATGAGCTTGCCGATGCTGCGTTTGCTGCGCTCGGTGTAGCCATCGAAACGCAATGGCGCCCGTTCGCGGGCGGTGACGATGTTGGGAGCGAATCCGAGGATGGTTCGCCCCGACGCCACGAGATACTTGCCTGACCGGGCGTTGTTTGCCGACCAACCCCGGGGCATCCGGTAGGTGAACCCGCCATTCTGATCCACCAACTCGTCGCCAAGCTCGCTCGCTTCGGCCGAGGACAAAGACGGCAATCTCCCGATAGGCTCGTGGGAATCGCCTTCACCACAGCCGGAAACGAGGCTTAGGGCGGCCGCCAGCAAGATGGTCAGAGGATATTTCGGATTCACAGTCGTCGTGTCCGATCGAACGATCGATCGGTCCACCCGGTTCATCGTAGTAATCGTTGCACCACTTGAACCGGTCGCCGGAAAATTCGGACCAAAACAACCGGATCCAGGACCGACTTCAAGTGTCTCAGTGGACAATTTCGTCGATTTGACACGTCGGAGCGCGATGCCCATTGTCCCCGCCCCTATGAACAAGACTCCAAACGTGGCTGTCATCGGCGCCACTGGGGCCGTCGGGCAGGAACTCGTGAAGCTCCTGCATGAACGCAATTTCCCGGCGGCGTCCATCCGGCTTTTCGCATCCGCGCGTTCCGCCGGCAAAACGATCGAGGTCGCCGGCCGCAAGTTCACCGTCGAGGAAGCCAAACCGGGCGTGTTCGCCGGAATGGACATCGCCTTCTTTGCCGCCGGCGGCACCGCCACCCGCGCGCTGGCCCCCGATGCGGTCAAGGCAGGCTGCGTGGTGATCGACAAGAGCTCGCACTACCGGATGGACCCGGCCGTCCCTCTCGTCATCCCCGAGATCAACCCCGAGCAACTGAAGAACCACAAGGGCATCATCGCCAATCCGAACTGCTCCACCGCCGTGACGCTCATGGCGCTGTGGCCGCTGCACAAGGCATTCGGCCTGAAACGCTATTTCGCCGCGACCTACCAGTCCGTTTCCGGCACCGGCGCCGAGGCCGTGCAGGAACTCGACGCACAGGTCCACGCCTACGCCAAGGGCGAAGCCATCACCAAGAAGGTTTATCCCTACCAGATCGCCTTCAACGTCATCCCGCAGGTCGATTCCTTCGGGCCCAACGGCTACACCGGCGAAGAGACGAAGATGATGGAGGAAAGCCGGAAGATCATGGGCCTGCCCAATCTCAAGGTCTCCGCCACGACCGTCCGCGTTCCCGTCGTCCGGGCGCATTCGATCGCAGTGAACGCCGAGTTCGAACGGCCCGTCAGCGTCGAAACCGCCCGCGCGGCCATCGCGGCGTTTGCGGGCGCGGAACTCGTCGATGATCCGGCCAACCGGGTCTATCCCACGCCGCTCGACTTCACGCGCAAGGTGAAGTGCGGCGTCGGCCGCATCCGCATCGACACCGCCCTGGACAACGGCCTCGCCCTCTGGGTCAGCGGCGACAACCTCTGGAAAGGCGCCGCCCTCAACGCCGTCCAAGTCGCGGAAGAGTTGATCAAGTAGGCCGACCCACTCTGGAATCCAAAAACAACGAGGCCCGGCAGGATGATCCCTGCCGGGCCTTTGCAGATTCAAGTGTCGGTCTTAACGGGACGCGGTAGAAGCCGTCACGTCGAAGCAAGCGCCTTCCTTGGTGCTTCGGACGTAGAGACGTCCACCGGACAGGGCGGGATGCGACCAGCACTTGCCGTCGAGGACATCGGCGCGGGACTTCTCCTTGTAGGCGGACGGGGTCGCTTCGATCAGGACGAGCTCTCCCTTGTCGCTGAGGGCGACGATGTCGTTGCCCGCGATGATGACGTTGCCGGGACCGAAACCAGCCTGCTCCCACTTGACCTTGCCCGTTGCGAGCTCGACGCACTTGATCGGACCCGTGCCGTATTCCTTGAAGCCGAACATCCCGTAAAGATGGCCGTCCTTGTAGATCGGAGTGCTCCAGTGATTGGCGACGGGCTTGTTGCCGTTGATGCGGTAGAGCTGTTCCATGCTCCACTTGCCGGCCTGATGGGAGACGCGGAACGCGGCCGACCCGACGCTGTATCCGGCCGCGCAATAGACGATGTCGCCGCCCACCACGGGAGCCGACGCTGTCGACACATTGAACTTGAACGCCTGCTTCCAGAGAAGCGCTCCGTCCTTCGGAGCGACGGAGACCAATCCCGATTGGGTGAAGAAGATGACCTGACGAACGCCGTGGATGGTGGCCGGGACCGGATTCGCGTGGGTCATCATTTCGTCGTGGGCTTTCCAGACCGTCTTGCCCGTCAGCTTGTCGATGCCGATGAGGGATTCACCCGCACCACCTCCGGCGAGGAAGACCAGGTTTCCTTCGACCAAAGCCGATGCGGCGTTCTTCCAGGTGATGTTGCGCCCGGCATGTTCCTTAATGATCTCGCGCTTCCAAATCTCCTTGC
>JAYUUX010000657.1:0-2390 GCA_043754645.1 Verrucomicrobiales bacterium
TCAACCGCAAGGGCCGCGACGGCCAGCCGACGAAACGGCAGGTGACATTGATGGAGCGGGAGCAGATCGCGGAGCATGCCGCCGCACTCGGGATGGAAACGATCGAACCCGGAGTGGTCCGCTCGAACATCGAGACGGAGGGAATCGCGCTGGTGGCCTTGATCGGCAAGCAGGTCGAAGTCGGCACAGCGCTTTTGGAATTCGCCGCGCCCCGGGATCCATGCGCCAAGATGGACGCCATCTGCCAGGGACTCCGTGAACTGATGCTTCCGCAAAAGCAGGGCGTTCTGGCGCGGGTGATCAGGTCGGGAACCGTCCGTGTGGGAGACGCCGTCCGTGTGCTCCCCGGGTGATGCCAACAAGAGCTTGCCTTCAAAAGGGCAACGCCCCCATTTTCCACCCACTTCTGGGGCGCGATTAGCTCAGTGGTAGAGCATTGCCTTCACACGGCAGGGGTCGCAGGTTCGAAACCTGCATCGCGCACCATCTTCTCCCGACCTTCTCCCCGGATTCAGTTCCCGAAGATCAATTTCACCGGAAGGGTCACCCGCAGCGGCTTGGCCGGCGCGACGAGCAGGTTAGTCACGTTGTAGACGAGGGCGGTCCCGCTGCCGGCGCCGGGGGGACGGAAGCCGCTTTCCAGGGTGACGATAACGGTCTTGCGGCCGGGCAGCGTCAGCTTCTTGGGAGCAATGAACCCCTCCGGCGAGGCGACCAGTTCCAACTGGTAGTCGATGTCGGAGTCGTTCGAGACCTGGACGTTCACCTTCTTCTTGGCGAGGAACTGGATCGTGTCCTGGTCGAAGCGGACGGACTTCTCGAAGATCGGTTTCAGGAACTGTTCATCGCCGATGAGCTTGTCGCCCGAATAGACGGCGGTGCGCCGGGCGAAGAGGGCTTCGCGCATGGCGTCCATGGTGCGGGCCTTGGCGAAGACAAGAGTGAGCGGGCGGTGGTCGCCGTCGTGGACGTGGTAGTCTAGGCCGATGGAGGTGTGGATGTCCGAGTTGCTCAACATCGTGAGGTTCTTCTCGAGAGCCCATTTGTGGGCCTCGGGATAGTAGTCGCGGCCGTTGACGACCTCGATGCCGTGAAGCCGGCCGGCTTCGAGCATCTCGGTGTGTTCGGGATACCACTTCACGATGCCGTTGGTGATCTGGCTTTCCCATCCGGGATGGTTCCAGAAGATGAACGCGCCCTGCGCTTGGGCGGCCTTGTGGGCGTCGACCCAGTTGGTCTGCTGGAGGGGGATGGAATTGGTGATGAAGATCGCGTTCATATGGCCGGGAGGCATCCCGCGCGTGATCTCGGAACCCTGCACGACCATGACCTTGAGGTCGTCGCCGGCGGTCTTGGCGATCTGGTAGGAGCGGTTCAGGTCGATGGCCATGTCCTTCTTGTGCGGCTGGTATTCGATGTGGTCGGTGATCGCGATGGCGTCGAGTCCTTCGCGCCAGGCCTCCTCGGAACGGACGTTTGGCCAGACAAGTCCGTCGGAGAAGACGGTGTGGATGTGGAAGTCGCACTTGAGCGTCACATAGCCGGCGACGTCCGGGATGTTCACGGCGGTGCGGGCGCGCGTGACACGTTCATGGGCCGACAGGAGGCCGGGAAGCGAAACGAGGCAGGCGAGACCGGCGACGAGGGCGTGTTTCATTTGCCGCAGAGGCTAAGCGGCGGCGGCCACCGGTGTGAAGTGACGTTTCGGACACGACCGACCGGACGGTTCACCGGTTGGCGAGGATCTTGGAGATGGCCGAGAGGATGGCTTCCGCGGTGTAGGGTTTGGGCACGAAGTGTTCGACACCGGCACCAAGTGCCTTGGCCACCCCGCCATTCGCGTTGAGCCCGCTGGACGCGATGATGCGGACGCCGGGGTCGAGAGTCTTCAGGGCGATGATCAGCGCCGGACCATCCATCACCGGCATGGCCATGTCGGTGAGGACGACGTCGATCTTGGCCGCGTGTTGCACGAAGACCGCGATGGCTTCGGCCCCGTGTTTTGCGACCAGGACCCGGTAACCGAAACGCTGCAACGTCTTCGTCGCCACGTTGCGAATCCCTTCCTCGTCGTCGACCACCAGGACGGTCTCGCCGTTTCCGCGCGGCAGACCGGTCAGTTCGAGGGCGGTTTCCTCGGCCGCGCCAATGCTGGTGTTGGCGGGGAGGCAGACCTTGAACGTCGAGCCCTTGCCGACCTCGCTGTAGAGGTTGATGAAGCCCGCATGGCTCTTGACGATGGCGAGGCTGGTGGAGAGGCCGAGTCCGGTGCCCTGGCCGAGCTCCTTGGTCGTGAAGAACGGCTCGAAGATGCGCTCGCGGATCCCGTCTGCGATTCCGCCGCCATTGTCCGTAACCTTGACCACCACATAGGCCCCGACCTTGGACTC
>JAYUUX010000658.1:0-3358 GCA_043754645.1 Verrucomicrobiales bacterium
TCCAAGGACATGCCTCCTTGGGACGACAAGCCCGTCGCCGCCGGAGCCGTGGCCCTCGGCGGCGCGACCGCTTCGGCCGTGGTTCCTGCGGCGTTGCCCAAGCCCCGGCCGCTTCCCCGGAAGCCCAAGCCCATCACCGTCGCATCCACTCCAACCATCGGGAACTACCAGCTGCCGACCGTCGAATTCCTGAACCAGCCGGACCCCGCGATCCTTCCGTCGGAGCCGAAGGAGCTGCTTCTCTCCAACGCCCGTCTCATGCAGCAGACGCTGGCGCAGTTCGACATCGAGGTCGCTCTCGGCGACATCACGCGCGGGCCCACCATCACGCGTTACGAACTGCATCCCGCTCCCGGTGTGAAGCTGGAGAAGATCTCCGCCCTCTCGAACAACATCGCCGCCGCGCTCAAGGCCGAACGCATCAACATCCTCGCGCCCGTCCCCGGCAAATCCTCCGTCGGCATCGAGGTCGCGAACGCCGTGAAGACCAAGGTCATCATGCGCGACCTTCTGGAGTCCGATGAATGGAACCATTCGAAGGCGCGCTTGCCCATCGCCCTCGGCAAGGACGTCTACGGCCACCCGATCATCGCCGACCTCGCCGACATGCCGCACATGCTCGTCGCCGGCAGCACCGGCTCGGGAAAATCCGTCTGCATCAACGCCATCATCGCGTCGTTGCTCTACCGCTTCGGCCCGGACCAGCTGCGCTTCGTGATGATCGACCCCAAGGTCGTGGAGCTTCAGCAATACAACGCCCTGCCGCATCTCGTCGTCCCCGTCGTCACCGATCCGAAGAAGGTCGTGCTCGCGCTGCGCTGGGTCGTGAACGAGATGGAGAAACGCTACCAGATCTTCGCCAAGGTCGGCGTCCGGAACATCAAGTCGTTCAATGAGCGGCCGAAAAATCCTCCGCCCAAACCGGTGGAACTGGAGCTTCCCCTGACCAGCAAGAAGGAGAAGGTCGAGATCAGCTCCGAGGGATTCGCCGTCGAGCTGGACGAGGAGATCGTCGTGCCGCGCGACGAGGACATCGTCATCCCCGAGAAGCTTTCCTACATCGTCGTCATCATCGACGAGCTCGCCGACCTCATGCTCGTGGCCCCGGCCGATGTCGAGATGGCCATCGCCCGCATCACCCAGATGGCGCGCGCCGCGGGCATCCATTGCATCGTCGCCACGCAACGTCCGTCCGTCGACGTGATCACCGGCGTCATCAAGGCCAACATCCCGGCGCGCATCGCGTTCCAGGTGGCCAGCCGCGTCGATTCGAGGACCATTCTCGACCAGATGGGCGCTGATAAACTCCTCGGCAAAGGCGACATGCTCTACCTGCCGCCCGGCTCCGCGAAGCTCACCCGCATCCAGGGCGTGCTCATCACCGACCAGGAATTGCAGAATGTTGTCGACCACATCGCCAAGCAGGGCAAGCCCAGCTACGAGATGGAGATCCACAAGCAGCTCCAGAAGCCCGTCCGCGATCCCGACTCGTCCGGCGGCACCAGCGACGAGGACGAGGAGCTCATCGAGAAGTGCATCGAGGTCATCCGCAGCGAGCAGAAGGCCAGCACGTCCCTGCTGCAGCGCCGCCTCAAGCTCGGCTACGGCCGCGCCGCACGGATCATGGACGAACTCGAAGACCGCGGAATCGTCGGCCCGAGCAACGGCGCGGAACCCCGCGACATCCTCATCGACCTCGACGGCGGGGGCCACGACGGGGGCGGCCAGCACGGGGTCTGATCGTTTTGGTGGGCGCCGGTCCCGCTGCAGGCTCGACACGGGTGGCGGCATTGCCAGCCTTCGTCCATGAGCGTGCGCGTCACCTACTTCGTCGAAGTCATTTCCTCATGGTGCCTTTGGGCCGAGCCCGCTTGGGCGGAATTGCAGCGCCGTTACGAAGGGCGCGTGGAGTTCGACTGGAAGACCGCCCTGATGGACGAAACCGGCCTGCCCGTCAGTCGCGCACAGGAGGAATGGTTCTACCGCCGCAGCGGCACCATCGTGCGTTCGCCCCACATGCTCCGGCCCGAATGGATGGAGCCCGGCATCAAGGAATACCTCGCGCCGAACTGCGTCGCCGTGGCCGCGCGCGACCTCGGCGCGAAAGGCGACGCGGTTCGTCTCGCCCTGGCCCACGCCGCCATGCGCGAAGGGCAACTCGTCGGTCGCTGGGAAGTCGCGGCCGCCGTCGCTTCGAAGGCTTCCGGGATCGATGCCGACATGCTTCTCGCCCATGCCCGCACGCCGCAGGTGGAGAAGGCCGTCCGCGACATGGCGGCCGAGTTCGCCGCCTTTCAGATCAACCAACGCCCCGCGTTCGTCGTCGACAGCGTCATCGGAGACCGCGCCGTGTTCTCCGGCATCTGGCGGGCGGAGCCGCTCATCGCCACCATCGACGCCATGCTGGAAGACGCCGCCGCCTACGCCTCGTGGCGCGCCCACTTCGGCGATCCGCCCAGGGAGTGACGTACCCGCGATTGTTCGAGGGTTGCCGGATTTCCAAGTGACAAGTTTCCGGTTCGGGTCTACCTCAGGTCTGCCAAGGAAACCTCAGCCACTGAAGAACCATGAACTGGAAGAACTTTCTCATTGTTTCGGCCCTCGCCGTTTCGTTCGCCCTTCAAGGACAGGCCGCTGAACTCATCGGAGCCCGCGCCGTCCTAGCCAAAGCCACCGGCCAAAAACCGCCTGAAGCCAAGCCGGAGGACAACCTCTCCGAACAGCTCCGCAAGGACCTGAAAGCCTTCGGGGAATCCTCCGCCGCCCTGTCCGCCAAGGAAGCCGCCACCGGTTGGCTCAAGCTGGTGGACCAATGGGTCGCATCGGCTAAGAAGCCGTCGCCGGGTGACTATGACAGCTTTCGTTCGGGCCGAATGGGGGCCGTGCAGGCGAACGAACTGCTGGCGGTGCTGCCCGGACCCGACGCCTGGGAGGAACTCGGAAAGCAGATCGAGGCCAAGCCGGTGGAGAAGGGGAAGAAGGGATTTCGCCAACTCGGTTTGAAGCTTCTGGCCAGCCGGTTGAACGGCGATGCCACAGGCCGTGACGCCATCATCAAGGCCTTCGAGAAGGAGTTGGAGGGGCTGGAACGGCACGAGAAGATGACATGGCGCTATTCCCTCTCCCGCTTGAAGAAGGAAACTCGCACCGTCTCGGCCAAGGACACCGAAGAGATGATGGAGGACGAGATCAAGCGCCGCTCCGGAGCCAAGGTCGACGATGAAGAGGACGCCTTCGGCCAAGATGAACTGGAGTTGCCGGACTTGGTGACGCTTCTGGGCAAGGACAAGGCCGAGTCGATCCTGCGGCGCCTTCTCGTCCTGCCTGATGTCCAGCTGAAGTTCGAGATCGGCGACGA
>JAYUUX010000659.1:0-13907 GCA_043754645.1 Verrucomicrobiales bacterium
AGCGACGGGATCGAGGCCGACTTCCTCGAGTTCCGGTCCGGTTCACGGGCGGTGATCATGCCCGCAGACCGGCAAGGGTGTCTGGTCGTCTGACCGACAGCCAAGTCACGCGTGGCCGCCGAAGGAGACGTGGTCGTCGGCGTCTAGGTAGTCGACGACGGTGTGAAGGTCGGTTCGCACGGGGTTGAGGCGTTTGACCTGTTCGGTGAACCACTCGAAGTCCTCGGCATCACCGATGGGCATCGTCTCGATGTAGGCAGACCAGGCCCGGATCTCGTGAGGCGCACGTCTGGGATTGGCGTTGGCGTTGACCCACAGGAGCAGATCCCAGTCGCCCGCGCCGGTCTTCACTTGCTCGAGGAGTCCGGCCGGAGCGATGCCAGTGAATCCGAAGAACGCCTGGTCGAGCGGGTTGCCGTATTTGTAGTCGCCCGCCTTGCCGACGAGTGAAGCGCGGGCCTTGTCGAGAACTCGGGGTAAGACGGCATATCCGCCGAGGCGGACACGCGGGCTGCGGGGTGGACGTTGGGTCAGGTCGGGTGCGGGGATGTTGTTCATGGGGTCTGGTTTTCTTTGGTTGAAGGGTCAGGGGTTGAGCGAAGCCAGCTTGGCTTCGAGTTCGGCGATGCGGGTTTTGAGCGGAGCCACGGCTTCTCGGACTTCGTCCTCGGTGTAGCGGGGCGTGATGTATTTCGGGCAGTTCCAATCGAAGGACACCATGTCGACGAAGAAGATCCTCTCGGTGATGCGCCGCACGTCGGGCTCGGCAAAACGGGCGACGAGTTCGGGGTGTTCCCTGGTATCTTCGACGCGGGCATGGCCAAGGATCTTGAGGCGTTCGCGTCGCGGGTAATCCATGAGGAACAGCGACACACGATCGTTTGCGGAGAGGTTGCCGGTGGTGAGCATCTGCCGGTTTCCCCGGTAGTCGGCGAAGGCGAGCGTCACCGGATCGACCACGTGGAGAAATCCCGGGCGACCGCCGCGGTGCTGCATGTAGGGCCAGCCATTCTCCGACACGGTCGCCATGTAGAAGCTGTCGCGACACGCGATGAACTCGGCCTCTTCGGCGCTCAGCGGATCACGTTCGGGCTGCGGCGGGATCTGTTGCGCCCGCCCGAAGTAGCACTCCTGCGCCTTGTGGACGGCGGGAGTGAACAGGGTTTCGAGATATCGTCCGGCCATGAGAGTGGTTGGTTGAAGTTGTCTTCAGGCGGTGGGCGCCGGGCGTTCCCAGCGGAACTTGCGATCGGCTTCCGCGATGGCGAGGTCGTTGATGCTCGCGAAGCGGCGGTGCATCAGGCCGTTGACGGCGAACTCCCAGTTCTCGTTTCCATAAGCGCGCCACCACTGGCCGGACGCGTCATGGAACTCATACTCGAAGCGCACGGCGATGCGGTTTCCCGTGAAGGCCCAGAGTTCCTTGCGCAGGCGGTAGTCGAGTTCACGGGCCCACTTGCGCCGTAGAAACTCCACGATGGCGGGCCGGCCGGTCAGAAAGTCCGAGCGGTTGCGCCACTCCGCGTCTTCGGTGTAGGCCTGCGAGACTCGCTCGGGGTTGCGGGTGTTCCAGGCGTCTTCCGCGGCCTGAATTTTCTGGCGCGCGGTTTCTTCGGTGAACGGCGGCAAGGGTGGGCGGGTGCTCATGGCAGCGATCTCGGTTTGTGCTGGTCAGCTCTCGCAGCCGCAGTGGGTCGTGCAGGCGGTGGCAGCGGGTTCGCCGGGCTTCACTTCGGGGAAATCCACAACCGTCCGGGCCACGTGGTTCACGTAGTTCGTGAGGAGGTTGATCGCGACATTGGCCACAACTTCGACGATCTCCGCGTCGTTCAGTCCGACGCTTCGGGCCGCCTTGAGGTCGGCATCGCCGATCTCGCCGCGCTGCAGGACGATGTTGCGGGCGAGTTTGAGGATCGCATCGGTCTTGTCGGACGAAGCGGTCGCGTGCCGGGCGTCAGTGATATCCTTCTCGGTCAACCCGAGCTTACCGCCGATGAACGTGTGGGCGCTGAGGCAGTAGCCGCACAGGTTGGTCTCGGCGACCGCGAGGGCGATCTGCTCGCGGACCCGGGCGTTCAGGACTCCGCCGGCGAGGGCTCCGCTGAATCCAAGGTAGGCGTCCAGCGCCGCCGGGGAGTTGCCGAGGACTCGGAAGAGGTTGGGGACGATGCCAAGCTTGGCCTTAACTCCGTCCAAGAGCTGCTGGGTTTTGCCGGATGCAGTGGCGGGATCGAGTTGTGTGATGCGGTTCATGGTCGGTTCTTTCGTTTTGATTCGTGGCTGCGTTGTGCAGCGTTGACCCCCATATCACATGACTCGTGCCAACGGCCCGTCTCGGGCCGTCAACCCACAATCATTTGTGTTTTAAGAAACTATCCCCTGAACCGTGCGCCACGACTTCTCGTGAATTACGAAAGATCGTTGTGGTCATTGACGAACTCTCGTAGTTTTTGAGGATGCACTGCGCGGACTTCCCTCTCGTGATGGTCTCAATGGCCCGGAACCTCGCCCTGCCTGATCTGCTCAGGTCCGTTGTCACGGGAATCGCCCAATGCAAGAACGTCATCCTTGCCCGCATCTGGCTGACGAATCCGGGGGACATTTGTGAGCGGTGCCGCGTGCGCCCGG
This sequence comes from Verrucomicrobiales bacterium, assembly GCA_043754645.1. Lineage (GTDB taxonomy): Bacteria > Verrucomicrobiota > Verrucomicrobiia > Limisphaerales > CANJSG01 > CANJSG01. The sequence continues at coordinate 2,629 of JAYUUX010000659.1, forward strand.
AGTGTCCGGACCAGACGCAGTGCCTCCATCTCGTCGCCAGCGCGGGCAATCCCAGCGATCCGTCCAGCGACTACACCCGGACCGACGGCGCGTTCTGCCGATTCCCGCTCGGAGTCCGGAAGATCGGGCGCGTGGCGAAGTCGGGCGAACCTCTGCTGCTGCCCGATCTGCGCGGGGACGAACCGTGGATCGCCCAGCCGGAGTGGATCGCGGCCGAGCGCATCCGGACCTTCGCCGCCCAGCCACTTATGTTTCGCGGCGAGACTTTGGGCGTGCTCGCCATCTTCGACACGGGGGTCCTCAACAACGATGACTTTGAGTGGCTCCGGGTCTTTGCCGACCACGCCGCCGTCAGCATCGCCAACGCTCGGGCCTTCGAGGAAATCGCTTCGCTCAAGGCCCGGTTGGAAGAGGAGAACGTCTATCTCCGCGAGGAAGTTTCCGCCGCCCTTGGCTCCCGCGACATCGTGGGCCAAGGCAGCGCCGTCCGCAAAATGCTCCAACAGATCGAGCTCGTCGCTCCGACGGATGCGGCCGTCCTCATCCACGGCGAAAGCGGCACAGGCAAGGAACTGGTCGCGCGTTCCATCCATGAACGCAGCCCGCGCAGCGGCCGACCTCTCATCAAGGTCAACTGCGGCGCCATCCCGGAGAACCTCTTCGAGAGCGAATTCTTCGGGCACGCCCGGGGCGCGTTCACGGGGGCGTTGAAGGACAAGCCCGGCCGCTTCGAACTGGCCGACGGCGGAACACTCTTCCTCGACGAGATCGGCGAACTTCCTCTCGCGATGCAGGCCAAGCTGCTCCGCGTGATCCAGGAGCAGGAGGTCGAACGCGTCGGCGAAACCCGGCCGCGCAGGATCAACGTCCGGATCGTGGCCGCCAGTAACCGAACCCTGAAGCACGAGGTCGAGGCCGGGCGCTTCCGGCAGGACCTGTTCTACCGGCTCAGCGTATTCCCCATCGACGTGCCGCCTTTGCGCGAGCGCAAGGAGGACATCGGACAGCTCGCCGGTCATTTCGTCCGGCACACCGCCGCCAAGATGAATCGCCCTGTGCCCAAACTTACCAAGAGCCATGTCGATCAACTCTCCGCCCACTCATGGCCGGGAAACATCCGCGAGCTGCAGAACTCAGTCGAACGCGCCGTCATCCTTTCCCAGGGCGGCCCGCTGAAGTTCGATCTCGCCCCAGTCGTTGATGCCCGACACGCGAACCCCGCACCCGGACCGGTCGATCCGGGTGCCTTGCTCACGCGCGACGAGCTCAAGCGCCGCGAGCGGGAAAGCATTCAAGCAGCCTTGATCCAGTGCGGCGGGAAGATCTTCGGACCCGGAGGCGCCGCCGAAGCGTTGAAGATGCGACCCACCACGCTGGCCTCGCGGATCAAGTCGCTTGGTCTCAAGAAGAGGTAGGTGTTCTGGTTCCTACTTCGCCTTCTTGGCCTTGTTCGCCTGGGCGGCTGGGTTCGGGCTGGTGAAGGGCGGTCGTTCGAAGGTCTTGCCGTCGCCGGTCACCCTCGGATCGCCGGTGCGGAGGAGTTCATCCATCAGACGCCGGTTCAGATCGGCCTTGATCGCCGCATGCTTCGGGTCGGCGGCGACGTTGCGGATCTGGTCTTTGTCGTCGGCAAACACATAGAGCTCCTCCCGGGGCCGGGGCGCGAAGGCCAAGTCGAAATAACGTTTCCACTCCGGCTCGTTGCGATGGGTCACGATCCACGCCTTGGTCGGACTGGAATCCATGTCCTTGAAGGTCACCATTGTGTTCTCGATCAGTTCGGCGACCGCCGGAGTCCGGCCATCGAGATTGCCCGGATCGCCCATGGGCCAGCGTGCGGGTTCGAAGTTGATGATGTAGAGATGGTCCTTCGTCCGGATGGACCGCTGCGGATAGGGCACCAGGCCTTCGCGGGCGGCGGCCACGTGGCGTTCGCGTCCGGTCACCACCCATGTCCGGGCGGGATCAACCAAGCCAGTCTTCGTAGAACCGAGGACGCCCACCAGACTGCGGCCGGTCATGGCTTCGGTCGGTTTCACGCCGCCGAACTCGAGGAAGGTCGGAGCGAGATCCATGAGGTTGACGAAGTCATCCACCACACGCCCTCCCTTCACTCCGGGGCCTCGGATCGCGAGCGCGACTCCGGTTCCGAAATCGTAGAGGTTGCACTTGCCATGGGTGAAACCCGGGGCGCCGTGGTCCCCGCTCAAGACGATGACCGTGTTCTGCAGTTCGCCGATGGCCTCGAGCTTTTTCAGGAACTGTCCCAGCACCGCATCCAGCGCCTGGGCTTCGCCCAAGTAGTCGGCCAGGTCTTCGCGGATTTCCGGAACGTCCGGCAGGAACCTGGGGACCTTGCCCTTCAACGTTTCCGGCTCGATTCCCCACAGCGCCTTGCCTGAACCCTTCTGCCATTTGCGGTGCGTATGGGTGGGGCCGAACCAGAAACAGAACGGCTCACCGCCCTTCCGATCGCCGAGGAACGACTCGAAGTTCCCCATGACCTCCGCGTAGAGCTCCTGCTTCGCGGCTTCGACGGGTTTTCCGGTCGCGACCATCTTCGTGACGTTTTGGGAGAACTGGTTGAAGCGGCCTCCGGACTTGCCGTAGTTGAAAGCATTCGTGCCGTAGGGCGCGTCGGCCGGTGTTCCGGGGCTCCACACCTTGTAGCTCTTGCCGATGTGGTAGCCCGATTGGCGGAGCATCAGGGGATAACTCGGGATCGACGCGTCCCAACTGGCTCCCTGGAGGATGGCTCCCATCCCGGTCCGCCAGAAATACTGGCCCGACAACAACGAGCTCCGGCAAGGCGTGCACGAAGGTGCGGTCACGTGGGCGTTGCGGAAGAGGACGCCTTCCCTCGCGACGCGATCGATGTTCGGCGTGTGGACCACGTCGTTCAACGTCCCGGGCCCATCGACCGCGCGGTAGGCGCTGGCGTAACGGCCCCAGTCATCGGCGAAGACGAACAGGATGTTCGGCCTCTTGTCGGCCGCCACAACGGACAAGGCGCCAAGCAGCAGCAGGAGCGAAGGGATGAAGGACATGGGTGAAGACTTGCTCCAAAGTCGCCGGCGGCGGAAGCGCGGACTCAGCCCCTGTCCCGGGCCACCACTCCCAGTCCTTCCCACAGCCATAGGAGTCGTCGCGCCTCGTCGTTCCCACCGAACTGGGCCACCCACTCCGCGGAAACGTTGGCGGATCCGGCCATCGTCCGCAGGGCTTCTTCCTGGTTCTTCTTCAGTTTGAACTCGGCGCTCAGGCCGAGCACGCGGCTCGCCAGAAGAACCGTCGCCGCTGTCGTGCCGGCCCCTTTCTTGACGCGGGCCTTGTAGAGCCCGCTCCACCTCGTCCCGCGCTTTCCCATCGCCACCCCGGTCGCTCTCCTGAGCAGGATACGATGGAAGCCCGCCGGTCTTGCCTCGTCGATCCGGACAGCCAACTCATCCATGGCTTTCGGATACAAAAGGCGGTGCTGGTTTCCCTCCATCATCAATCGGAGCGCCAGCGGCAGAAGCCAAGTCCCTGCTACTTCCCATCCCTGCTGTTCCGCCTCGAGCGTCCACCGGCCCAGCGACCAGTTGTTGAAATGCCGTCCACAGACATCTCCGGCGAGGTAGCTGGCCGACTTACCCGACAGCGGTTCGGCCTTACCTGCATGGAGGCTGTCCCACAGCCCCAAAAGCCCCCTCAGCCCGGGTTGGTCCCTCAACTCGTTCACATGCTGGCCAAATCCTTCAAGCCACGGACGAAGTCGTGTCGAGTGGTGGGCGGCTCCGTTGACGCCCAGGTAGAGAACGCCATCAGGGCGAAGACATCGGGCTAGATTCCCCAGGACCCGTTCCGGCTCCGGGATGTAGCTGAGCACGCCGTGACACGTGATGAGATCGAACTCTCCGCCGGTCGCCTTAAAGAGTCCCGGGTCGGTCAGATCAGCGACGCTGAACCGGATCGGCCGCGCTTTGCCCGCGCTTCGTTGAAGCCGCTTGGCCTCTCCAATCGACCGCCGGCTCAGGTCCACCGCCACTATCTCGGCCTCGGGTAGCAGGCCTCGCAGGACGAACGCCTCCACCCCCGTTCCGCAGCCCGCCACCAGAATCCTCTTCGTCTCCTTTTCACCGGGCCTTCCGATGGCCAGCATCCACTGCAAAGGCGGGAGCGATCCCCCGTCCTTGATCAGCCGTTTGAGATCACCCTGGGGATAGGGCCGCACGTCGTAGCTGTAGCGGTTTCCTTCTGTCGGCGTCACCGGCCGATTCAGCGGCCTTCCTCCCCGGCACGTCAACCACCCCTCCGTCGGCCCTGCGTGACTTTGGTCCCTCGCCCGCTATCTTCCAGAGCATGAAGGAAGCCTACATCGCGGCCAAGGAACGTTGGGCGCGCAAGATGGCGGGCAAGGAAAAGCCCGCCGTTCGTTCCGAGAACCGCCTGCCCCCAGGCCAACGGCAGGTGACGAACTTCCCGGTGCTGGATCTGGGCGTGAAGCCGGAGGTTCAGCAGACCGAATGGGCCCTCAAGATCCATGGCCTGGTGGAGAACCCCGTCACTCTTGACTGGGATCAGTTCCTCGCCCTGCCGCAGTTCACCGACGTCAGCGACTTCCACTGCGTGACGACGTGGAGCCAATACGACATGGAGTTCCAGGGTGTCTCCTTCTTCACTTTGGCCGAACTGGTCAAACCCAAGGCCAACGCCTCGCATGTCTTCTTCAAGAGCTACGACGGTTACAGCACGAACAACCCGCTCGACGTGATGATGGATGACGACGTGTTGATCGCGCATTCGTGGAATGGCAAACCCCTCGCCAAGGAACACGGGGGCCCGTCTCGCGTCATCGTGCCGAAGAAGTATGCGTGGAAGGGCGCCAAGTGGATCCGCGAGCTCGTCTTCCTCGACCGCGACATCCTCGGCTTCTGGGAACTGCGCGGCTACAGCAACACGGCCGATCCTTGGACTGAAGACCGGTTCTCCTGAACCGAGTTGCTTCCTCCGGCGTTCTTCACCCACGCTCGCTCCTTCGTGCGGACGATCTACTTCGACTACAACGCCACCACGCCGCTCGATGCCGGCGTGCGGGATGCCATGTTGCCGTATCTGGACCGGATCTACGGCAACCCTTCATCCGTCCACCACGTGGGCCGCGAAGCCAGGTCGATGCTGGACGATTCGCGTGACCGAGTGGCCCGGGTTTTCCGCTGCAAACCCAGCGAAGTGGTCTTCACTTCGGGAGGAACCGAGTCGAACAACTTGGCGATCTTCGGAGTCGCGCGTCTCATGCGGTCCAAGGGTCGGCACCTGATCACGACGCGGATCGAACACCACGCGGTGCTTCACGCCTTCGGGTATCTGGAGAAGCACGAGGGCTTTGAGGTCAGCTACCTTCCGGTCGATTCCGTGGGCCGGGTTGATCCGGCGGCCGTCCGCAAAGCCATCCGGCCTGATACCATCCTCGTCTCGGTCATGGCGGCTAACAACGAGATCGGAACGATCCAGCCGGTCGCAGAGATCGGCGCCTTGTGCCGCGAGCGCGGTGTTCTCTTCCACTGCGACGCAGTCCAGGCCTTCGGCAAACTGCCTGTCGCAAACATCGACCAGTTCAACGCCGACCTCGTTTCCGTCTGCGGCCACAAGTTCCACGGGCCGAAAGGCGCTGGAGCGCTGTTCATCCGTTCGCCGCTCCAGCCTCATCCCATCCTGTTCGGCGGCGGCCATGAAACTGAGCGCAGGGCAGGCACCGAAAACCTCCCGGCCATCGTCGGACTGACCGATGCGGTGGAACGATTCATCCTAGATCCGGTTTTTCCCGCTGCTCGCTTGGCTTCGTTCAGCGCCAAGCTTACCGCCGCCGCCTCGGCTATCGAAGGGGTTACTTTGCTCGGATCAACCAGTGACGGTTTGCCGAACACCGTTTCATTCACGGTCGACGGTTCGGACAGCATCGCCTTGATGGCGGGTCTGGATCTCGAAGGGGTCTGCGCTTCCAGCGGCTCGGCTTGCTCGGCGGGTTCCCTGGAGCCGTCGCACGTGGTCCTTGCGGTTGGACAACCCGCTGACCGGGCCAATTCCCTGGTGCGCTTCTCCCTTGGACGGGAGACGACCGCGGTTGAAGTCGACCTGGTTTGTGAAATGTTGCCGTCCGTTCTCCGTCAGGTCCGATGTCGATAAGCCTGTGCACCACCCTGTGAACAACTGCCTGCCAGACGTGAACAACCCGGCCAAGTCGGTCCATCGCCTACTTTCCGGTTTCGTTTGCCCATGCGACAGCGGGTTTGTCCCCATCTCAAACACCCCACCAACCCCGCGCCAATCGCGCGTTTTGGCTGGGTTGTTCCACTTATCCACAGCCCTTACTAATAGGTAGATTTTTTCAAAGAGAGACAGTCAACTAACGCGCCAATGAACCTGTCGATCGCCAAAGATCAATTGTTGCTCGGACTCCAGTCGGTCCAAAGCGTGGTCAGCTCACGCACCACGCTGCCGATCCTGTCGAACGTCCTCCTCAAGGCCGGTGAGAACCGCCTGGAGCTGACCGCCACCGATCTCGACGTGACGATCTCCTGCAGTGTCGAAGCCAAGGTCTCCAAACCCGGCGCCACCACGATCCCCGTGAAGAAGCTCTTCGGCATCGCCCGCGAGCTGAGCAGCCCCGAGATCGAACTCGAGGTCGACGAGAAGAACACCACGGCCATCTCGTCTGGGGCGTCTTTCTTCAAGATCAACGGCCTCGCCGCCGAAGAGTTTCCTCCGTTCCCCCAGTTCAAGGAGAACAAGAAGGTCGTCCTGCCCCAGGAGAAGGTCCGGAGCATGTTGAAGAAGACCTCCTTCGCCATCTCCACGGACGAGTCCCGCTACGTCCTCAATGGCGTCTTCCTGTCGCTCAAGGACCACAAGCTGACCATGGTGGCCACCGACGGACGCCGTTTGGCGTTGGTCGAGGAAGAGGCCGACATCGGCGAAGGCAGCCAGGGCGAATTCATCGTGCCCACCAAGGCCGTTAACGAGCTTTCCCGCCTGCTAGGCGACAAGGGAGACGTGGAGATCCGCTTCACCGACAACCAGGTGGCCTTCACCCTCAAGAACGACGCCGGCTTCAGCGTCCTGCTCATCTCCAAGCTCGTCGAAGGCAACTACCCGAACTACCGGCAGGTCATCCCCGGCGAAGCCAAGGAACGCATTCCCATCCAGCGCGAGGAACTCCAGCAGGCTGTCCGCCGCGCGGAGATCATGACGAGCGACAAGTCGAACTCGGTGAAGCTGGCGTTCACCAAGAACAACCTGACGATCACGGCCAACGCTCCTGAAGTCGGTGAAGCCAAGGAAAGCCTCGCCATCGACTACAAGGGCAAGGACATGGCCATCGCCTTCAACCCGGCCTACCTGCTCGACCCGCTCAACGCCCTCGGCGTGGACGAGGTCTTCATCGAGCTGATCGACGAACTGAGCCCCGGCGTCCTGAAGATCAACGGACCCTTCCTCTACGTCGTCATGCCGATGCGCCTGAGCTGAGGCGTGGGCGGTGGATGGGGCCGTCGAGAGAGAGGTGCAGCTTAAGACTAACTTCAGGTCTTCACGGCCACCATAATCCGATGGCGACACAAATCAGGAATACGACAGCCAGCCACTACCAATGTTTGAGAAGATTCTCATTGGGCTTTTCACGGGTCTAGTTGGTCTGTGGCTCGGACATAGGCTTCGGCTCGGTGGCGAGTCGGCTTCCAAGCGTCAGCGTTTCAGGAGTTACTTAGATGTTTTGCGCGCCAAGATTGATGCGAAGGGGGCTTGTGATTTTGTGTTCAACTCTGAATTGAGAGAGGCATCCAAGCTGGATGCGGAGGCTCTGGAGGTGAGGCATTTTATTCCGCGCCGACTGGTTCACAGGTTTGATACAGCCATCAGCGACTACAAGGCTGCCCGGTTTGACCAGTGGGCAGGCCTCGACCAAAAGCGACAACAAGAAAGAGATGTGACCAATGAAAAATCCAAAGAAAAGCTTATATCCAATTTGGACAAGCTTCATCGATGTGCGTGGTGGATGGCATAACCACGCGCCGAAGCGAACGGCGAAATTGATCCTCCGCTGCTAGGCGACTTCACGCCCGATGAGCTACTACATCCTCCAGAACGACGAAACGAAAGGGCCATACACGATGGGCCAGTTGCGTTCGTTGTGGAGTTCCGGTGCGATTACCGGGGACACACTCTACTGCGAGAAGGGTTACGACCAGTGGTTGCCATTGAGGGACATCATTAATCAGTTGGAGTCACCTCTTCCTGTCGCGCACCGCACACCATCAGTTCAACCTGCCCCATTCGCCGGAGGTGGCAGAGCTTGTCCTCATTGTGGCTCAAATCAGGTTGGCAAGGTCAGGGGATTACAGGGTGTTGGCGAGGTGTTCACAGCCGTGATTCTCCTCTTCCTGTGTTTAATTCCGGGCATCGTTTATTACATCTATATGGAGTCAGTCCCGTATTGTTCGGGATGTGGACGAAGAGTATGACCATAAGAGCTCCTGAAGAACAGGAGCTGTGAGTGATTGGATTGGAGCGAGGGTCGTGGGGAATCTTGAGACTGCAGTGGAGGGAAAGGAGGTCGACCAAAGAACAAGAAATGGTTCGCCCGAAGCCTTGTCGGGGATCAAGGAACGCGGGAAACTGTCGTCCTACCTTCAGGCCCATGAACGTCCGCCGTCTTCAACCACGCACCCTTCTCGCCTGCCTGCTGCTTGGGCTGGGCACGTGGCTTGCCCGGGCGGATCAGGAAGACTTCGAGCTGCCGCCCATCCGCTATTCCAAGACGGCCCCGAACGACGCGGTCACACGCCTCGAGAAGCGGATCAAGAGCGGCGAACTGAAGTTCGCCCCCGGCGACGACAAGACGCTGCTGCTGGCGCTCCTGAAGGAGCTGAAGGTGCCGGTCGAATCGCAGATCATGGTCTTCTCCAAGACCAGCAAGCAGCGTTCGCTCATCAGCCCCACACGGCCGCGCGTGATGTATTTCTCGGACGACTGCTACGTGGGCTGGGTGCCCGGCGGAGCCCTTGAGCTGACGACCTTCGATCCCGTTCTCGGCGCGACGTTCTACCTGATCGATCCGAACGACGAGCAGATGCGACCCAAGTTCACCCGGGCGGACGACTGCCTCAGTTGTCATGCCCGTTCGTCGACGGGCAATGCGCCGGGGCTGTTGGCAAGGTCGGTGTTCCCGGACGAACGGGGTGAACCGATCTTCTCGGCCGGATCCACCTTCATCACCCACGAGACACCGATCTCCGAAAGATGGGGAGGCTGGTATGTGACGGGCAGCCACGGGAAATCGCGCCACATGGGCAACGCGTTTGCCAAGGAGGGGAAGGAAGGAGCGGAGCTGGACCGGGAAAAAGGAGCCAACCTCTCGATCTTGGACGGCTTCTTCGATCCCAAACCCTATCCACTGGCCCAGAGCGACATCGTGGCCCTGATGGTATTCGAGCATCAGGTGGGAGCCCACAACGCTCTCTGCGAAGCGAACATGCAGACCCGCCTGGCCCTGCACCGGTGGAAGGGTCTGTGCGAGGCGCTGAAGGAAGATCCGAAGCAGCCGCTCTACGGTTCAACCCTGAGCGTGATCAACCACTACGCCGAGAAGGTGCTGAAGCAGCTCCTCTTCGTCGGTGAGGCCGCGTTGCCGGAAGGCGGAATCCAGGGGGCTGCCAACTACCAGACGGCCTTTGCCGCGTCGAAGAAGGCGGATGGGAAAGGAAGGTCGCTGCGGGATTTCGACCTGAAGACGCGGTTGTTCCGCCACCGGTGCAGCCACCTGCTCTACAGCCGGACGTTCGACGATCTGCCGCCGGTGCTGCGGGAAACCATCCTGAACCGGTTGTGGAAGGTGCTGACCGACGAGAAGTCGGCTGCGCCCTTCGACCATCTGCCGCTGGCGGAACGAACCGCCATCCGGGAGATCCTTCAAGCGACGAAGGAAGGTCTCCCGGCAATCTGGAAGTAGGTCTCCTGGGCCGGAGCGATGCAGTGAGATCATGGCGGTATTTCCTTAGCGAGTGTCCCGCCCTCACCCCATCCCTCTCCCTGAGGGAGAGGGCGAGTGGCCCTCGGCGCCGGTTCCAGGATGGCAATGTCCGCGCAACCGGATTTAAGACCGGGCCAAGCATCGAATGAGGCCGACGAAAATCACCCTCTCCCTCAGGGAGAGGGCAGGGTGAGGGTGGGCTTCCGTTGGCGACCACGGACACGATTCGGTGAAAGGCCTACTACGGCAAACAGCCCGGCCGCCGTGTTCCATTTCAGCCCTTGATCAAAGTTTGACTGCATTGTTCCCGGCAGAAAACAAAACGCCCGCCGGAGTGGCGGGCGTAGCGAAGGAAAGGTTAGAAGAGCCAACCGGTCAGGCGCGTTCCATGTATTTGCCGGTGCGGGTGTCGACCTTGATCCGCTCGCCCTTCTTGATGAAGAGCGGGGCCTGGATCTCGATGCCGGTCTCGAGCGTGATCGTCTTCTGGACGTTGTTGGCGGAGTCGCCGCGGATGCCTTCCGGTGACTCGGAGACCGTCAGGATGACGCTGGCGGGAAGCTCGATCGAAACCGGTTTGTCATCGATCAACGTCATGGTGACCACGCCGTTCTCCATGAGGAAGTTCTTGGCGTCGCCGACGAGTTCGGGGGTGAGCTGGACGGTCTCGTAGGTCTCGGGATCCGTGAAGACGTAGTCGTCGCCGTCCTTGTAGGAGAACTCCATCTTGGTGGTCATCATGGGGATGACCTGGATGGTCTCCGACGAGCTGAAGCGGAGCTCGAAGGTTTTGCCGGTCTTGATGCTTCGGAGGTTGGCCTGGACAAAGGCGCGGAGGTTGCCCGGAGTGCGGTGCGTGGTCTCGAGAACAACGGCGACGTCGTTGTTCAGGACGATGGCCATTCCTTTGCGGAGGTCGTTAGCTGATGCCATAACTGTCGGAGGAGTTTTTTACCCGGGCGTTGTGCTCCAGGGAGCGGCGAAACTAGCCGACGCGACCGATGAGGCAAGAGTGCAGTTGGGAAGCCCGGGGAAGGAGGCCAAGGTTTTCAACCTTGCGTTTTGACCTCTCGATCGATTGATTTCACAGCCCTATGGACGGAGAAAAGCCGCAGTCATCAGCCGATTCCGCTCAGGCGGCGGCCCAGAGCCAGACGTATACCGAATCAACGACGGTCTATGATCTGATGGCGTGGATCGACGCGAACCGCCGGAACCTCGTGCTCGGAGTGGTGTTCGTGGTGGGCCTCTCGGTGACCTTCGCGGTCTACAC